>JBEVOS010000272.1:0-16279 GCA_040507435.1 Caulobacterales bacterium
CATTTGGGCGACCGTTTCCTCGGCCTCTTTCAGTCGCTGGGAGGGGAGGCTTTCACGGAAGGACGCCCCATTCTGCGCCTGCGCCTCGGCTCGCTCCATCCGCCGCTGCCGAAATTACCGCCCAACATGCGCCTTGTGGTGAACAACGCTTAGGCGGCCTCGTCTTCCGCTATCGGCGCATCCACGGGCGCAAGCGGTGTCTTCCCTAGAATGTGGTCTGAGATTTTTTCGGCGATCATAATCGTCGGCGCATTGGTGTTGCCGCCGACAAGCGTTGGCATCACGGAAGCGTCGATCACGCGCAAGCCCTCGATGCCACGCACGCGCAGATCGCCGTCGAGCGGCGCGCCGGGATCTGCGCCCATTCGAACCGTTCCGACTGGATGGTAAATCGTTTCCGCCGCACCCCGCACCCAAGCATCGATATCATTGTCGCTGAAAATTGTAGCCCCAGGCTGCATCTCATTTCCGCGAAAAAGTTTAAGCGGGTCACGCCCAACAATGTCCCGCACCATACGCACTGAATCGCGAATGGTGTTTCTGTCGCTCATCGCATCGAGGTAATTCGGATCAATTAATGGGTCGGCCAGAGGATCGGGGGAACTCAATCGAATTGTTCCCCGGCTTTCCGGCCGCAACTGGCAAGCGTGGATGGTGAAACCGTCACGATCCGCTTTCACCTTCGCATGGTCGATCATCACGGCGTTGACGAAGTGAAGCTGCATGTCCGGCCGGTCCAGCTCTCCGCGCGATTTGAGGAATGCACCGGCGTGCAAATGATTGGTGCGTCCGGGTCCTTGCTTGCGCGCTAAATAATTGAGCCCGGCCAGCGCCTGCCGGTGTCCTTTAGTCATCGAATAGACGCTGACGGGCTTCGTGTTCTCATAGATCAGCGAAATATCAAGGTGGTCCTGCAAGTTGGCCCCAACCTCCGGCTGATCAAGCATCACCTCTATTCCAAGCTGATGGAGATGCTCCGCCGGGCCAATGCCCGACAGCATGAGCAATTGCGGACTCATCATCGCGCCGCCGCACAACAGCACCTCCGCACCTGCATAAGCACGCAGTTTGTGACGCCCATGCGCATACTCAACGCCAACCGCACGTCCGCCTTCGATCACGATGCGCGTCGCCCGCGCATCAGAAATCACCGACAGATTTGGCCGCGACAGCGCCGGCTTTAAATACGCGGCGGATGCGCTCCAGCGCTCTCCGTCTTTAATCGTTAAGTGATATGGCCCCATGCCTTCTTGCTGACGGCCGTTAAAATCCTTCGTCGTTTTATATCCCGCAGCCGCTCCCGCCTGAATAAACGCGCGATAGATCGGCTCGCCCGGCGGCGCTTTCGAAACATGAAGCGGCCCGCCCTCGCCGCGCCACGCATCACCGCCGCTCTCGTTGTTTTCAGCTCTCTTGAAATAGGGGAGGACGTCTGCGTACCCCCAACCGGAAAGCCCCATCTGCCGCCACTGATCGTAATCGCGCGCATGCCCACGCGTATAAATCATGCCGTTGATCGAACTTGAGCCGCCCCAGCCCCGTCCGCGCGGCTGCCACAGCCTCCGCCCATCGAGGTGCTTTTGCGGAACCGTCCAAAAACCCCAATTGAACGGCCCTTTTGCACTGATGAGCTTGGAAACGCCTGCGGGCATCCGCACCAAAAGGCTTTTATCCGGCCCACCTGCTTCAAGCAGTGCGACGCGGATGCTTGGATCGTCCGATAATCTATTCGCCAGGACGCATCCGGCGCTGCCGGCGCCGACAATCACATAATCGAAGCGTGACCGATCCTCGATCGCAGTCATGCGCGTCTCCCAGCGTTCTTATGCTTCCTGGTGTTCTTCAACGACGAATGCGCCAAGCACAAAACCTTAAAGCAATTATTTACCTTACCGGCGTATTAACCGATTCATGCCTGCGCAAGCCACCTTCGAAGATGTTGTTACGCAGCTCTCGAGCGCGCGCCGCCTTTCCCCATCTGAGCGCCGCCGCTTTCGCCGTGTGCCGCTTGCCGTACGCGGACGGCTCATGGATTCCACGGGCCGCGAATACGATTGCCGCACGGCCGATGTATCGCCGGGAGACGCACGTATCTTCGCGACGGCGGACGTTAAAGTTGGCGATAAGATCGTCTTCTACCTCGACGAACTCGGCCGGCTTGAAGGCCATGTCGTCCGCTGCGGCGAGAATGGCGAATTCGCTATCGTCCTCTCAGCGACGCAACATAAGCGCGAAAAGCTCGCCGAATTGCTCACCTATCTCATGAGCAAAGACAAACTTGGTGAAGAAACTTCACGCCCCCGCGCCCAGCAGGGAGGGGGAGCGCTCACAGCGATCACAATCGAAAACGCACCCGTAATCGAAGGTGAGATTCTAGATTTCTCTCTGGTGGGCATGGCGATACGCACCAAAAGCGCCCGCCCAGACATCGGAACCTGGGTGCGCGTCGGCGGGCTCGACGGCCGCATCGCCCGCTACATCGACGGCGGCTTCGCCATCGACTTCGAAATCCGAAACAAAACCATCTAACAACGCGAGTGGCGCCCCGCTTGCATCGCAGCAGGCGAATAACTAACTCGCGGCGCTGTTAACTCTGTATTGAGGACATCGCGGCGACGTCTTGGTGGGGCTCCGCACGTGACTCGTCTAACCGACAATGCAGCCAAGACCGCCTGGTGGGTGCAAGTCCGCGGCGAAGCCTATGGCCCTTATGCGGAATCGCAAATGGCCGCGTTCGTAAGAGAAGGCCGCGTCAAACCCGCCACCCTTGTTTCACCGTCCGCCGATGGCGAATGGGCGGAAGCACACGCCGCCGTTGGCGTGCGCGAATTCTTCCGCGCCGGGCGTTCGTTTTCAGAACCAGCTCCCGCAAACACCAATAAGCCCGCCACCGAACTCGCCAACATGTTCGTGTTTGCGGAAATCTTCTCGAGCGCCACGACGCGCTTCCTGTCAGGCCTGGAAAGCCTTGGCCTGGTCGTGGACATGGCGCCCAACCTTTGGCTCATCCGCACGCGTCACAGCGTCGGTGCGGTGCGCAATACGCTCTCGCAAACATTGGCGACCGGCGATCGTTTCGTCGTCGTTGACGCTTCGCGCGATCGCTTAGCCTGGTTCAATCTCGGCCCGGAAACAGATGTGCGCATCCGCGACACCTGGAACGCGGGCAGTGTTCCACAACGCTAATCCCCAAAGCGGCTTGGCTTCATATCCGCTCTGAAACGCCGCCAATTCTGCACGTAGCGTAGCGCGCTATCTTTCAGTCCGCCCTTTTGCTCGTCCGACAGAGGCCGCGCCGGCTTGGCGGGCGCGCCTGTAATGAGCTGGCCTCCCTCAAACGTCTTGCGTTCCGTCACAAGCGCGTGCGCGCCCACCAGCGTGTGACGTGGGATAATCGCATGATTGAGCACGGTCGATTTGATGCCGATCAGCGACTCATCTTCGATCGTGCATCCATGCAGCATGACTTGATGGCCGATCGTGACGTTTTTCCCAATCGTCAAAGGCGCGCCCGGATCGGTATGCAGCACCGAACAATCCTGCACATTTGAATTTTCACCAACGATGATCGGCTCATTATCGCCACGCAGCACTGCGCCTAACCACACGGACGAATTCTTCTTCAGAACGATGCGCCCCACCAGCACAGCGCCCGGCGCGACCCACCAGGAATTCTCATCTTCAACTTCGAGATCGGCGTCAGCTAAGGCGTAGATCGGCATTGCACTTCCTTCTGACCGCAATCGTCACAAACGTTTCGCACTCGCGAAAGGCCGCGTTAACGATCTAGGCCTGATGCTCCAAACATCAAGCGAGGCGACTCGTTTATCACCTTCAGGGCCGCAAGGCCGCAAAGCGGGGGCGAAGTGACGGCAAAGCGCAGGAAAAGCGCATCACCTCAAAGAGCCGCATCTGGGCGCGCCGGCCGACGAGTCGCCGATGCGCCCCGCTCACCAGACTCCCGCGATTCTCAATTCTTCGACCCGACCGCCGCCGACCTCCCGTCGGCGGCGTTTTTGTCTGGGCGCTCCAAAAAGGAGGCTAGCATGGCGAAACGCAGCACACGTCGCGTAGCACGGGAAGGAGTCCTGAATGTTCAGGATTTCCAACGCGAGCGCCAGAACCTCCAAGTGTTAGAAGGCGGCTTCACGCCCGCGAATGACTCGCGCGATCAGCGCTTCGTAAAAAACCTGCGCGCCAAGAGCGATGGGCAAAAAGCTCTGATGACGGCGATCGATACAAATTCGCTTGTCCTTGCCCTGGGGCCAGCCGGCACCGGCAAAACCTATCTCGCGATCGCGAAAGCTGTCGAAGCGCTTGAAGCAGGCAAAGTGGGGCGCATCGTGCTCTCACGCCCAGCGGTCGAAGCTGGTGAATCGCTCGGCTTTTTGCCGGGCGCCATGGAAGATAAACTCGCACCCTACCTCCGCCCGCTCTACGACGCGTTGCAGGATCGCCTCTCCGCGAAACGCTTGAAAGCGCTGATGGCGGAAGGACTCATCGAAATTGCGCCCGTTGGCTTCATGCGCGGTCGCACGCTGAACAATGCGTTCGTCGTCATCGACGAAGCGCAGAACTGCACCTACGGCCAAATTAAAATGCTGCTGACGCGTCTTGGCTGGCATTCGACCATGGTCGTGACCGGCGATCCCGCACAAACCGATTTGCTTCCGGAGCTCTCAGGCCTCGCACAAGCGGCGGACCGTCTCGATAAACTGAAGAATGTCGCTGTCGTGCGCCTCGCCGACGCAGACATCGTACGGCACCCGCTCGTCGCAAGCATGCTCGGCGTACTCTAAATAAAAGACGGCCCTGGCGCATGCTGGGGCCGTCTTCGAATTTCGGTTTTTTGAAGCGCTGTGCTCAGCCTTCGTCCTCGAGATCGATATCTAGTACGCTGATCGTCAGCACCTGTCCTTCGTCCTCATCGGCGGAAACCGTACCGATAAATTCATCACCGACATAAACTTCAGCGGAATCCACTTTGCGCGGACGCTCACGCACTGCGAGATTTGGCGCACTGAGAGTTTCGCGCAGCACATTTTGCAACCGGACACGTTCGGCGCCATCAATCGCAGCGGTTTTCTTCGCGCCCGGCGCGCGCGCAACCGCAAGGCTGATCGAATAGCTCAGCTCACCTTCGTCTTCATCGCGCAGCAAGCTTGCAACGCGCTTACCGCCGATGAGCACATCTCCCTCATCGGAACTCTTCGACTTCACTGTGAGAGAGGACGCGCCCAGAAGCGCTCCAAGATAAGCGCTGAGGCGCGTGCATTCGGCAGCGTCCAAGGCCGGCTCCTTATTCAAAAGTGCGCGGAAACTCGGCCTTCAACGGCGAGAGGTCAACCCCGGCTCAGTCAAAATCCCAGTGCGTGGCTTCTTTGCGAAGATGCCGGCCGAGCACGAACGAGGCGACGCCAATGGCTCCAAACGTAACGATCACCGCGACGTAATCGAACGCGCCGTCTCGAATCTTGTCCATCAACGTGAACGGCGTAAAAAGGCCTATCATGCCAAGCGCCAGCGCAACCCCGACGCCCATCTTGATAAAGATATCCCCGAAGAAATAATTTCGATCGATCTCATCGCGCGAGCGGCGCTGGGGTTTCACTGCGGTTTTGCGCTTCTTGGCCATGTCTCTTGCATAGCGCGAGTCGCCTGAGCCCACCATTTCGACGGTTTCGCGTGGAAGCCAGCAGCCTTCTCGATCGCCGCACTGACGGTGAATACGCTCTCTTCGTCGAGCGCTTTCCCGATCACCTGAAGCCCAAGCGGAAGTCCCTGCCCATCCAGCGCAGCCGGCAATGCAAGCCCTGGCAGTCCCGCGAGATTGGCCGTCACGGTGAAGATGTCGTTCAAATACATCTCGACGGGATCGGCCCCGCCTTTTTCACCAAGCGCGAACGCTGCTGATGGAGTAGCTGGCGTAACGATCGCGTCCACCTCTTCAAACGCTTCGCGAAAATCCTGCGCGATGCGCGCACGCACTTTCTGCGCGCGCAGATAATAGGCGTCGTAATAGCCCGCGCTTAGCACGTAAGTGCCGATCAAAATGCGTCGTTGCACTTCCGCGCCGAAACCGCGCGCGCGCGTCTGCTCGTATGTGTCGTTGAGATCGCGCCCAATTTGGCGCGCGCCGTAGCGCATTCCGTCATAGCGCGCGAGATTGGAGGAGGCCTCCGCTGGCGCTACGATATAGTAGGTCGGCAGGGCATATTTCGTATGCTTCAGCGAAACGCGTTTGATCTCCGCGCCCGCATCTTTCAGCCACGCAACGCCCTGATCCCAAAGAGCTTGAATTTCAGCCGGCATCCCATCGACGACATATTCGTCTGGAACGCCGATCTTCATGCCCTTCACGCTCTTGCCGCATGCAGCGCGAAAATCCGGCACAGCGACAGGAAGCGAGGTCGAATCCTTCGGATCGTGCCCGGCCATGCTTTGCAGCAGGATCGCGCTGTCCTCGACAGTCTTTGCAATTGGCCCCGCTTGATCCAGCGAAGACGCAAACGCGACGATCCCCCAGCGCGAGCAACGGCCGTATGTCGGCTTTATTCCAACAGTGCCGGTGAACGCAGCAGGTTGGCGGATCGAACCGCCTGTATCGGTCGCCGTCGCGCCCAAACACAAATCCGCCGCCACAGCCGACGCCGAACCGCCCGAGGATCCGCCCGGGGTGATCTTCGCATCGGAATTCCCACGCCGCCATGGGCTGACGACGGGCCCGAACGCGCTTGTCTCATTCGACGAGCCCATCGCGAATTCGTCGAGATTGAGCTTGCCCAACATCACCGCGCCATCGCCGAACAATTTCTGCGTGACGGTGGATTCATAGGTCGGCGTGAAGTCACCAAGTATGTTGGAGCACGCCGTCGTGCGCACGCCCTCGGTGCAGAAGAGATCCTTGATGCCGAGCGGCGCGCCTTCGAGCGCGCCCGCCTTGCCCTGTGCGCGGCGCGCGTCAGATGCATCGGCCATTGCGCGCGCTTTATCGGCGGTGATGACGACATAAGCATTGAGCGCCGGATTAGCTTTTTCGATTTCGTCCAAAAAAGCGTCTGTCAGTTCACGCGAGGAAACGCGCTTGGCGTTCAAGTCTTCGAGCGCGCGCGAGAGTGTCAAAGAGGTGAGCCCGCTCACTATTCCACCACCTTCGGCACAACGAAAAATCCGTCCTCGCTTTTCGGCGCATTCTTGAGCACGCGCGCAGGGTTATCGCCATCGGTCACGACATCCTCGCGCAGCGGCAGCGACGCCCCTTCGACAGCGCTCGTCATCGGCTCAACGCCCTCGACATCAACTTCATTAAGCTGCTCGATCCACGCCAAAATCGCGTTCAGCTCCTTCGCCATCGCGGGCACGCGCTCCTCTGGCAGCGCAAGCCGCGAAAGTTTCGCGACCTTCCGAACGGTCTTTTCGTCTATGGACATGGCGAGGAGCCCTCAAACAGGGCGGGACGGCTATCAGCGCGCGCTGAATGGCGCAACCTCGGGGCCCCTATCGCCGGGCTATAGCACGCAACGCCATCACATCCGGGGCGAAAGGGGAGAACTCTATCACCTACGAGCGAGCGGCTTCGCACGCCCCGCTCCATCTGCTCACGGCGCCGTTCTCACCCGCGTGCGTATACTCGAACCGGCGCCGGTCATTCGAAACCGTGACCACGCCCGCCATTCCAGCTTCCGGCTCAAGCCGCGCCGCCCAGTCCGGCGTTCTGCTGAGTGGGACGCGCGTGACGCGCGCATCCGAGCACCCTGTCGCGACACAAACTTCAGCCCCGCCATCCCCCGCCGGCAATGAGATCGACACCGGCGTCAAAACGGGGACGCTCGCATCCGCAGGCTGGCAGCCGCCTGCCCCGCAAACCTCTTCTCGCTCCGCATTGCATGAGAGCGCCACGCCGAGCGGGGGCAATTCGCCAGAAGGAACCGCCGAAGCGCAGGCTGCAATGAAGAGAACGAGAAGGAGGGAGCGCATACGCGCATCCAACGCGCGCCATTGACGCGCTTCAAGCCCGATGCGCAGGAAAAAGCGTGCCGCTCCTCGCCCTTCCCGACTTCGCCGCCGCGCTGCCTCAACAGGGCGCGCTCATTGGCATAGATCCCGGCGCGAAGCGCATCGGTATCGCTGTGAGCGACGCCACGCGTCTCATCGCATCGCCGCTTGAGCAGATCACCCGGACGAAATTCACCGCCGGCGCCGAACGAATTTTCTCGCTTTACGACGCCCGCGTCTGCGCGGGCCTCGTGATCGGCCACCCCCTCAACATGGACGGATCTTCAGGCCCAAGCGCACAGGCCGCCCGCGCCTTCTCGCACAACCTCCTGAAATTGCGCGATGTCCCGCTCCTGCTCTGGGACGAGCGCCTTTCCACTGCAGCGGTCACGCGCACGCTCATCGAGGCCGACGCCAGCCGGAAACGGCGCGGCGAGGTCGTAGATAAGCTGGCTGCGAGTTATATGCTTCAAGGCGCGCTAGACGCGCTCAGGGAACGCGGCGTCTAGCGGCTCGGAGGCAGCGCCGGCGCCTTTAACACCGAATGCGCCTCGTAAGCTTCTGCACGCCGCACGCGGCGCAGATCGCGGCCGACCCGCGCACGCGCGCAGTGGTAATCGGTGCGGTCTCGACGTTCCATCATCACAGTTCGAACAAATCCTGTTGCAGCGTTTGCGTGTCGTTTTGCTCGGAGAAAGGCTCGACCGCTTCGCTCGGGCCAATCACCAGCTCGCTTGGTTCTTTTAGAGTGTCGTCTGGCGTGAAGGGCCGGATCGACGCCGTCTCCGCCAGGGGCGCGCTCTGCGCCACCGCCACCCCGAGCCCCGCCACAACGGCAGTCAGCGCAAGGCCAATTGGCTTTAAAGCGACGTCGTCACGATAGCGGCTCATATGGCTCTCCACCACCTCAAAAGATTAATAACGCGTTCACGATTGGAACAAACGCAGTACAACACGGAGTCTTGGACGGCAATGCGGCGCTGGGGATTGTCTGTGAACAAGTTATCGCCCGACTTGCGGCGGACCGGCCTTAGGTCTTAACAACGCGCCATGGCCAACCAGGCTCCTGATTCGCCCCCAGAAACAGCCAAACCCTTCCGCCATAAGCATTTATTGTCGGTCCACGATCTCTCTCGAGAGGACGCTGAACAGCTCCTGAAGGCGGCTGAGGCATTTATCCCGCTGCTTGAGCAGCGGGAGAAGAAGCTCGCGACTCTCCGAGGCCGCACCCTCATCAACCTGTTCTTCGAGAACTCGACCCGGACACAGTCTTCCTTCGAACTCGCCGGAAAGCGGATGGGCGCGGATGTTGTGAACATGAGCGTCAAAAGCTCATCGGTCGCAAAAGGCGAAACACTGATCGACACTGCCGCCACGCTCAACGCCATGAGCCCGGACCTCCTTGTCATCCGCCACGGTTCATCAGGCGCGGCGGCGCTCCTGTCGCAAAAAGTCGGCTGCTCAGTGATCAATGCGGGCGATGGCGGCCACGAGCACCCAACCCAAGCGCTGCTCGACGCGCTGACGATCCGCCGCGAACTCCAATCCCTTGAAGGGATCACCGTCGCAATTTGCGGAGACGTGCTGCATTCACGCGTCGCACGTTCCAATGTCGGCTTGCTGACAATGCTTGGCGCGCGCGTTCACCTCATCGGCCCGCCGACGCTCATGCCGGCTGACGCAGAAAGCTGGGGCGCAGCCATCTTTACAGACATGCGCGAAGGCCTGAAAGGCGCGGACGTCGTGATGATGCTGCGTTTGCAGAACGAACGCATGCAGGGCGGCTACATCCCGAGCCCGCGAGAATACTTCTGGTTCTATGGCCTCGACGAAGAAAAGCTCTCGCACGCTAACAAGGGCGCGCTCGTCATGCATCCCGGGCCGATGAATCGCGGCGTCGAGATAGATTCCGCGATTGCTGACATGGCCGGGGTTTCGCTGATCGAAAAGCAAGTCCGCATGGGCGTCGCGATGCGCATGGCCGTGCTGGAAGCCCTTGCGGGCAATGGGTCGAATGAAGGAGCTGCGCCATGAAGCCGGTCTTCATTCACAACGCGCGCATTGTTGATCCTGCCTCGAACTATGACGGGCCGGGCGCGATCCTATTTGATGAAACCATTCAAGCAATCGGTCCAGCCATCCAGGCGCCGGCCGGCGCCGAAGTGATAGATGCAGGCGGCAAGGCGATCATGCCTGGCCTCGTCGATATGCGCGTCACGATAGGTGAGCCAGGCGCGGAACATCGCGAAACTTTCAAGAGCGCGGGGCGCGCGGCGGCGGCGGGCGGTGTCACCACGCTCATAATGCAACCGGACACCAGTCCGGTGATCGACGATCAAAGCCTTGTCGATTTTGTTCTGCGGCGCGCTGGTGCGCGCGCAGACGTGCGCATCCTGCCAGCAGCCGCGCTGACAAAGGGCCTGGAAGGCAAGGCGATGACGGAAATGGGCCTCCTCGCCCAAGCCGGCGCCGTGATGTTTTCGAATGGAGACGCGCCGATCGCGGACAGCCGCCTGCTGCGCCGCCTGCTCAGCTATTCGACGGCGTTCGACCTACTTGTCGCGCACCGCCCGGAGGATCCTTATCTCGCCCAGGGCGGCTGCATGAATGAAGGCGCGCTCGCGGCGCGAATGGGCCTGCCCGGCATCCCCGCCGCCGCTGAGACGATCATGGCGGAACGGGATCTTACGCTTGCCGAGATTACGGGCGGACGCCTGATGCTCGATATGATTTCGGCGGCGGTAACGCTTGAACCGCTCAGACGCGCGAAGGACCGCAAAGTCAGAGCGCACGCCAGCGTGAGCGTGCATCACCTCACGCTCAACGAACAAGATGTCGTCGATTATCGCACATTCGCGAAGCTTTCGCCGCCGCTGCGGCGCGAAGACGATCGCGTCGCGCTGGCGCACGCGGTTTCGGACGGCCTCATCGACGTGATCGTCTCTGGCCACGATCCGCGCCCCGCAGAAGAAAAACGACTTCCGTTTGACGAAGCGGCCCCAGGCGCTAGTGCGCTCGAAACATTGCTGCCCGCAGCGCTATCGCTGTATCACAACGGAATCGTCAAACTGATCGATCTCGTGCGCGCAATGACGCTCAATCCCGCCAACATCCTCGGTCTGCCGCAAGGCCGTCTCACCAAAGGCGCGCTAGCCGACGTAATCCTCGTCGATCTCGGGAAACCCTATAAGCTCGACAGCGAAAACTTCCGCTCGAAATGCAAGAATTCGCCGTTCGACGACAAACTTATGCAAGGCGTTGTTACGCAAACCTATGTCGGCGGACGCCGCGTATTCGGTGACTAGTGCTGCTCGACGCGGATCGTCGCGTGGCGGCGCATCACGCGATCTGGATCTTCTCGGCGCGCGCGGAAATCGATGATCTCTATCTTGTTTGCTGGAGCGCCAGCGACGGTGATCGCGTCTTTGACCTTCACGGCGCGGGCATCCGCAAGCTGATCTGCGGAATCGCCGGTTTCGCCACGGTCTGGAAAGGCGACGATGCTGACACGATCCAGTTCGCCGCCAGCAGCGCGGCACTGGTCGATTGAGCGCACGACGTGCAGCAAGATCGGCTGCGCATCGGGCGGCAAATCCTCGCTGTCATCGTTGAAATACACCCGTTCAGAAGATGAGCCGCACGCCGCAGCGCGATCAGCCGATGGCTCCGTGCGGGTTGCGCAAGAAGCTGACATGGCAGCCAAAGCAATTGCTGTAAGAACACCCCGCATTTTTCGCTCCCTGGTTTCAGCCTGCAGCGAGTAAAGTCTCTTCCCAACGAGCGGTTCCAACGGCAAGGATTGGCAGAACGAGGGAGATGTTTATGCGCGCATGGTTAATTGCTGCCGCCCTGGCTCTTACGGCGTGCTCAACATCTCAAACCGCTGGGGGGCCAAACCCAGAGCCGCCGCCCGGCCCGCTGCCAACAACGGGACCTATTCTCTACACGTGCGCTGACGGCACACAGCTCACCGTAGATTACGCGGACGGCCAAGCGCGCGTCGCCGTCATCGGCGGCGTATCAATGACGCTGCCGATGATGGGCGCCGATTATTATTCTAACGGACGCTATTCCGTGCGCGGACGGGGCGCGCAAATGAACTGGGGTGTTGGCCGCGCGGTTCCAACCACGTGCCGAGGCTCCTAGCGCTTTCGGGCTGACGCTTTCTTCGCACCGGATTTCTTTGCAATCGTCTTTTTAGACGCAGTTTTCTTTTTGGATGCCGCTTTGCGTTCGCGCGTTTCCGCAGCCTGCTTTGCCGAAGCGGATCGCGCGGCGGCCGGCCGCTTTGCAGCAGCGCGTCCGCCCATGCGCCCGCCTTTCTTCGCTGCTTCATTTGTATCCGGCTTGCCGCGGCCTGAGCCGCTCTTATTGCCGCCGCCGCTATCCTTGTTCACGGTCGCCCAAGCACGCGCTTTGGCCTCCTTCGCCGGGACGCCGCGATCCTCATATCCTTCTTCGATATGCTCGGCCTTGCGCTTTTGTTTGCCGGTATAGGAAGATTTATCGCCGCGCGGCATGAGAATCCTTTCAGCGCTTTGTTTGCGCCCAAAACTCAAATCATCCTCGAAACCGCAAGTTCCTGCGGCGGGATACCAAGCGCAGCAACAAGCTGAACGGTAAGTGCTTCCTATAGACGCCGAATACCTGCTAGAGCGCGGACGTGACGCTTCAAACCTCTTTCGCACTCGCCGCGCTCGGCGGCTATCTGCTGGGCTCGATTCCATTCGGGCTTTTGCTGACGCGCCTCGCGGGCCTAGGGGATATTCGCGCGATCGGTTCCGGCAATATCGGCGCAACCAACGTGCTGCGCACGGGCCGTAAGGACATTGCCATTGCAACGCTTCTTCTAGATGCGGGGAAGGCGGCGGCGGCGCTCATCATCGCGCGTGCTTTGTGGGGCTTCGACGCGGGCCTTATCGCAGGCGCAGCCGCCTTTATCGGTCATTGCTTTCCGATTTGGCTCGGCTTCAAGGGCGGCAAAGGCGTCGCCACATTCTTCGGCGTTCTACTGGCGGGGATTTGGCCAATCGGCTTGCTGGCGGGCGTAACATGGCTCGCAGTCGCCGGGATATTTCGCATGTCGTCTCTGGCTGCGTTGTGCGCCGCACTCGTCGCGCCACTCGCGGCCTTGATCGCCGGCGAAGAGATGTCGGTGATCGTATTCTGCGCCGTCCTCACAGTGCTCATATTCTTCCGTCATCGTGCGAACATCGAACGTCTGCTCGCAGGAACGGAACCGAAGATCGGTGCAAAAAAATCAGACGAACTTATTGAGCCCGCGCCTGCCGAGCCGCCGCCTGAAACGACCACGCCGCCATGACGCGGCCGCTCGCGCGCCCCGAAAAAATCGCTTGGGCGCAACTGGCGAGAACGCCGCGGATCGGCCCACTTACATTCCATCGATTGATTGCGCGCTTCGGAAGCGCCGCAGCCGCGCTCGAAGCATTGCCGCGCATTGGTCACGGCGTAACGCCGCCATCCTCAGACCAAATTGCACAGGAACTCGATAATCTCGAACGTATGGGCGCTTGCCTGATCGCGGCATGTGAACCCGATTATCCCGCATTGCTTGCGGCGCTCGATGCGCCGCCAGCTATAATCTCCGCACGTGGAGACGTCACGTTGTTGAAACGCCCCGCCATTGCGATCGTTGGCGCGCGCGAAGCCTCCGCAGCAGGCCTTTTGCTCGCCGAGCGTTTTGCTGCAGATTTGTCGGCGGCCGGTTTCGTGATCGTGTCTGGGCTCGCGCGCGGCGTCGACGCGTCGGCACATCGCGCAGCGCTCGCGCGTGGAACGATCGCAGTTCTGGCAGGCGGATTGGACAAACCCTACCCGCCGCAAAATCTGAAACTTCACGATGATATTGCGGAGCGCGGACTCGTCATTTCCGAAGCGCCGCTGGGCGTCACGGCGCGCGCCCGAGATTTTCCACGCCGCAACCATATCGTTTCCGGCCTATCGCGCGGCGTCGTCGTCATTGAGGCGGCGCTGCGCTCAGGCTCTCTCATCACGGCGCGCGCAGCTGGAGAACAAGGGCGCGACGTCATGGCGGCCCCCGGCTCGCCGCTCGATCCACGTGCTTCCGGCGGCAACGCGCTTATCAAGCAAGGCGCCGCGCTTGTTGAAAACGCCGAAGATGTCATTGCTGTGCTCGGCGCTGCGCCCACGTCATCTAAGCCACGCGCGCTTCCCCTATTCGACGCGAACATCGAGTCGCCGCCCGCGGGCTTGGCGATGAAAATCGGCCGCCTCCTTTCCCCAACACCCGTGCACATGAACGACCTCATCCGCCTTGCGAATGCATCGGCGTCCGCGATCGCCGTGGCGATCACAGAGCTAGAATTAGAGGGTCGCGCTGCAAGCTTGCCAGGCGGCTATGTCGCGTCGCCCCGGGCGGCGTTTCGAGCGAGTGACTGAGCAAGCGCCATCGCGGCGTCCGAAGCCGCAAATTCCGCGGCCAGCAGCGCCGCATCCAGGCCGGGCCTACCTGCAGGGCCCACTAACGCGCGCAACTCACGAAGCATCTGAGCAGTATATGTGACGGCCTCCAGAGCCGATGGAGTTTCGCCTTCGCGCTGTCTTTCGCTTTTCATGGAGCTCAAGCCTTACAACTTTTGATTGTATTTATCATCAAAGTCGCTCAACGCGATAAAGAAAAATCAGTTCCAATAGCCCCCGTCCGCACGCGTATGATCTGCTGAGCGCCGTTCAGGAACGTCACTCGCATCTGATTCTATTAGAAAAACAAGGAATCGCGCGGGCGTTCATCCCGTTTTTGGAACTTACGCCTATCTCCAATTGACAAGCGCAGCCGCCGCAGACCAGTTTCCGCCGCTTCCGGCGGAGGCGCGAAGGAGCACCCCTTGGCAAGTAACGTCGTCGTCGTGGAATCCCCGGCAAAAGCCAAGACGATCAATAAATATCTGGGGAAGGACTACACCGTCCTGGCCTCTTACGGGCACATCCGCGATCTGCCGTCCAAAGACGGCTCCGTCCGCCCGGACGAAGATTTCGCGCTCGATTGGGAAATGGATTCGGCCTCCAACAAGCGCCTCAAAGACATCGCGGATGCGTTGAAGAGCGCCGACCGCCTGATCCTCGCCACCGACCCTGATCGCGAAGGCGAAGAGATTTCCTGGCACGTGCTTGAGGCCCTCCGCCAGAAGAAAGCAGTGAAAGACAAGGCTGTGAGCCGCGTCACCTTCAACGCCATCACGAAAGACGCCGTGCAGGCAGCGATGGCCAAACCGCGCGACATCGATATGGAATTGGTGGAGGCGTACCTCGCCCGCCGCGCGCTCGATTATCTTGTCGGCTTCACGCTCTCGCCTGTGCTGTGGCGCAAGCTCCCGGGTTCACGGTCAGCGGGCCGTGTTCAATCCGTCGCCCTTCGGCTGATCGTCGAGCGTGAGATGGAGATCGAACGCTTCAAGCCGCAGGAATACTGGTCCGTTGATGCGCATCTCGAGACGCCGCGCGGCGAGACGGTGCTTGCACGCCTCACCGCGTTCGACGGCAAAAAACTGAAACGCCTCGATATCGAAAACAAAGCCATGGCGGATGCGGCGCTCGCCGCTGTGCGTGCGGGCCAATTCAAGGTCAGCGCCGTCGAAGCAAAGCCCACGAAGCGCAATCCGCCGCCGCCCTTCACGACATCGACGCTTCAGCAAGAGGCGGCGCGCAAACTCGGCTTTTCCGCAACACGCACCATGCAAGTCGCGCAGCGCCTTTATGAAGGCGTCGATATCGGCGGCGATACGGTCGGTCTCATCACTTATATGCGGACCGACGGCGTGCAGATGGATGAAGGGGCCTACCTAGATATCCGGCGCACGATCGGCAAAGACTTCGGCGAGAAATACGCCGCTGCGGGCGGTCCGCGCCGCTACACGTCGAAAGCCAAGAATGCGCAGGAAGCGCACGAAGCGATCCGCCCCACCGATCCTTCGCGGCGCCCCGGCTCGATCCGTTTGTCGGATGATCAAACACGTCTTTACGAACTCATCTGGAAGCGCGCGATGGCGTCACAGATGGAAGCGGCGAGCATCGAGCGCACCAGCGTCGATTTCGCGGACGGGTCTGGCAAAACTGAATTGCGCGCCACCGGCCAAGTGATTTTGTTCGACGGCTTTCTGAAACTCTATCAGGAAGGCCGCGACGACGAAGCCGAGGACGATGAAAGCCGCCGCCTCCCGCAAATGCGCCAAGGCGAAGCGATGAAGGTGAAAGATTCCAAAGCGGATCAACATTTCACCGAACCGCCGCCGCGTTTCTCGGAAGC
>JBEVOS010000013.1:0-6231 GCA_040507435.1 Caulobacterales bacterium
CAGCACTCGCGAGCAGCTCCCGCAAACTCCATGAACGCGTCCGGATATTATCCACGCGCCAGCCGCCATCCTCAACCAGATCGTAGTGCACCTGAACGTCTTCACCGAAGTTCTTGAACTTCGCCTCAACGACGGCGCGGCCGTTTGCTGGCGGTTCTTCAACGCTCACGGTCAAATCCGTGATCTCGAAATCCTGCCCATCAATGAGCGGATCGAAATCGATCACAGGCCCCTCTTGCTCCTTGGAAGCGTCCTTCATTTGACGCAAGAGATCGCGCATCTCATTCGACCATGGCGCCGCATTGGCAAGGTCCGGCGGATTTTGGCCATCGAGATAGGATTGATAGAGCGGCTCTACGGTCGAAACCGGATCATCACCCGCCGGCGGTGAGCACGCGATCACGCAAGCCGCCAACATGGCCAACACAACCCGCCGCACAACAACCATATCCGTCCCCTGAATGGCCGCGCAAAGATGGCGCACGTCGCGCGCCGAGGCTAGCCTGATCCCATGCCAAAACGCGAAAGTTTGAGCGAGCGAATTCATGCGTTGGAGCCGCATTTCGCCTTGGCGAAACCTGAGGGCGCATCGCGCACGCTCAAGGCGGTCATCCTCTTGCACGGCTGCGGCGGTCGCAAGCCGATCATGGACAACTACGCCAAAGCCGTGACCGACGCAGGCGCAGCGGCGTTGATCGTTGATTCCTATGCGCATCGCGGGATTGGCCGGCACGTTGCTTATGCGACGGTGTGCACGGGCGCACGTCTGCAAGGGCGCGAGCGCGCAGGTGATCTTTACGCGGCGTTCGCATGGCTGCGAGCGCAGCCTTGGTGCGGACCGGTCATCGCCGCCGGGTGGAGCCACGGATCTTGGACCATAATGGATGCACTGACGATGGAGTCGCGGCGCGAAGGCGAACGCGCAACCGGCATTCACGACCTGCCCGACGAACCGCTGAAAGATCTTGCCGGTGCGTTCCTCGTTTATCCATACGTCGGCCCAGGCAGTCTCGCCCGCCGGAAACGATGGCGGTTAACGCCAGAAACCATCGCAATCGTTGGCGGACGCGATCTCATCGTCGGCGCGAAAGCGCCAATGCAAACGCTGAACGATTTGCGCGCCAGCGGCGCCCCCATCGAAACGCATCTGTTCGAGACAGCAACGCACGCTTTCGATGAAGGCGACGCCAAAGATCTGCGCGTGCGTTACGATCCGGCGCTCACGGCGCGCGCCGAGCACTTGCTGACTCAGCTTATCGAGAGAGTTTAGCGCGCTGCAGCGTCAGCGAGCGCCCGCAATTCCGCCGCAGCGAGCGTAAGCTTAGCAAACGTCCACCCGCCGTCCGCTTCAAGCTGAGCGATCGTCGCCCGGCTCGCAGCAACGGAATCGCCGAGCGTTTTGGCCCACGCCTGCACGGCCTCCATTGCAGAACTAAGCTGCGCAAAACGCCCGCTATCACCGATACGCTGCGCAGCAATATCGGAAAGAGAGGCTTGCGTATCGTGCAGGAACTCGATCGTTCGCCGCATCGCAAGCCGATCCCAATGCGCCGGCAAGGTCAGTGTGCTCGCCGCCGCGCGAGATGCATCGAGCCCGAACTCGGCGCCGATCGCACGATAAAGATTAGACGCAGGCACGATCGGCAGACGGCGATTTTGCGCGAGATCCGCGATGGCGAGCGCCCCTGTCAGCGGCTCAAGCAAAGCGATATCAGCCGCAATATCTGGCGGCGTTCCTGCATCTATGAAGCTCTGTTTCCGTTCTTCGAAACGGCGCCGCTCCACCTCGGTCAGCCCGCGCGCACCTTCCGGCAGAAGCGCATTCGCCACAGGCTTATATTGCGCGACGATTTCATCGATGCCACGCGTTTCGACCCGTGCGTGACGCACGAGATAAATCATCGCATGCCGTAACGCTGCAGCGACCGCCTGATGGAGTTTGGTCTGCGCCGCTGCGGGCGATGCATTGTCGAGCGCATTGACTCGCGCGCTCAGAGTCTCGCTGTCATAAATGCGCCGCGCCGCTTCAAATGCGCAGGCGATTGCAACAGGTGTCGCGCGCACTGTCTCGCGCACACGATCTACGAAAGTAGGCCCACCCGTATTGACGATATCGTCAGCGAGATACGTCGCTACGATCGCACGCCGCAAACGATGCCGCTTCATCGCGTCTTCATACTTGCCAAGCTGCGGCGGAAAATATGCGGCAAGCGGCTTCTCGAACGCTGGATCATCTGGCGCAGAGCTCTCCATTAGAGCGTCGAACAAATCGATCTTCGCGTAAGCAATGAGCTTTGCGAGATCGGGCCGCGTGAGCCCAAGCCCGCCGGCGCGCAGCGCGCGAATGTCTTCAGGCCCCGGTAATCCCTCAACGCTGCGCGAAAGTTTTCCGGCAGCCTCCAGCCTCTCCATCATGCGCTCGTGGCTGTCGAGATCGGCGACGGCGCTCGTCTCAGATAACGTCAGTGCAAGCGTCTGGTCGTAATTGTCCTTCAAAACGAGCTTCGCGACGTCTTCAGTCATTGCGGTCAGAAGTCTATTGCGGTCAGCCGCCTTGAGCGCCTTGGTGCGGATGGCTTCGCCAAGCAAAATTTTGATATTCACTTCATGGTCAGAGGTATCGACGCCGGCTGAGTTATCAATCGCGTCGGAATTTATGCGTCCGCCTTTACGCGCATACGCAACACGTCCTGCCTGCGTAACGCCAAGATTAGCGCCTTCGCCAATCACCTTGGCGCGCACGCTTTCGGCGTCGATGCGGTTAGCGTCGTTCGCCTTGTCGCCGACATCACTGTTCGACTCGGCGCGCGCCTTGATGAAGGTGCCTATGCCGCCGAACCAGAGGAGCTCGCATTCGCATTTCAGCAGCGCAACGATAATTTCGGACGGCGTCGCCGCTTGTTGTGAAATTCCCGTCAGAGCCGCGATTTCAGGCGTAATTGGAATGCTCTTGAGCGAACGTGCGAACACACCGCCGCCTTCGGAAATCAGAGATTTGTTGTAATCATCCCAACTTGAGCGCGGCAAATCGAACATCCGCTTCCGTTCCGCCCATGCCGCATCAAGGTCCTTCGGCGACGGATCAATAAAAATATGCCGGTGATCAAACGCTGCACGCAGGCGAATTTTCTTCGACAACAGCATGCCGTTCCCGAACACATCTCCTGACATGTCGCCAACACCGATCACATCGAATGGTTCGGTTTGAATATTCTTCCCAAGCTCACGGAAATGGCGCTTTACCGCCTCCCATGCGCCCCGCGCGGTGATCCCCATCGCTTTGTGATCATAGCCAGCCGATCCGCCGCTTGCGAACGCATCGTCGAGCCAAAAACCGTACTCCTGCGCCAATCCATTCGCGATGTCCGAGAACGTCGCAGTTCCCTTATCAGCGGCGACAACGAGATAAGGATCGTCGCCATCCCACCGCACGGTCTGCGCTGGCGGCTTCACCGTATCACCATCGAGATTGTCGGTGATGTCCAAGAGGCCGCGCAAAAATGTGCGATATGCGGCAATGCCCGCTTCCTGGTAATTCTGCGCGCCGCGCGGCGGCAATTGCTTCGGATAAAATCCGCCTTTCGCGCCGACAGGCACGATGATGGCGTTCTTCACTTGCTGCGCTTTCACGAGATCAAGAACTTCGGTGCGGAAATCGTCGCGCCGGTCAGACCAGCGCAAACCGCCGCGCGCGATCGGCCCAAACCGGATATGCACGCCTTCAACCAGCGGCCCCGCAACCCAAATCTCGCGATACGGCTTCGGCGCCGGAAGATCCGCCAATTCTCGGCTTGCTATCTTGAACGACATGAAAGGCTCGAACGCGCCCGCTGCATCACGCTGATAATAATTCGTGCGCGTCATCGCGCTGACAAGCGCCGCGAGCCTCCGCAGCACGCGGTCTTCGTCGAGGCTCGCTACGTCATTCAGCGCGGTATCGATCTTTGCCTGAACCTCATTGGCCCAGTTGCGGCGCGCGTCGATATCCTCCGGCAGATCCGGATCGAACCGCACGCGGAACAGCGCGATGATAAGCGCCGCGATCTGCGGATGCGCCGCAAGCGCCTGTTCTTGCACAAGCTGCGAAGGATCTAGCCCCGTCTGCTGCCTATAACGCGCCAATGCGCGAATAAGCGCAGCCTCGCGCCAGCCAACGCCAAGTCGCAGAATGAGTTTATTGAATCCATCGCTTTCCGTGCGCCCGCTCCAAATAGCGATAAACGCATCCTCAAATGCCGATTGTATCGCGCCAAAATCGAGCGCTGCGCCATCTTCAGTACGCATCTCAAGATCATGGATGTGAACGGTCTGAGCCATGGCGTCGGCTGCGTCAGGCATAAGCGCCAATTCATGGTTCCGTTCAGCCGAAACGAACAAACCCATATGCTCGAAAATCGGCAGCGTCGCGGACAGCGGCAATAATGCGTTGCGCGCATAAATCTTCGCCCGGAGGATTTCCTTGCCGTCGCCTGCCGCTCGATACGCGCGTACGCGAATGTGCTCTTCCGGTTTTGCCGTCAAAATTTCCACGACATCGTCAAGCGCTTCCGCTGGCGCGGTGGCCGCGCGATAGGACACCGGGAACGCATCTTCAAAACGATTGCGCACCCGTAGGCGCGCCTCATCATCGAACATGGGCGACGCCGCGAGCGCAGCCTGAAAATCATCCTCCCATTTGCGCGTCAGCGCCGCGGCGGCTTCGTCCAGCGCATGCGGGGCTGGATCAGGCCGCACGGGATCAATGTCGCTAACGATGAAATGAACACGCGCGAGCGGGCCCTCGCCTAAGGTTGGCGAAAAGCTCTCCACTGCGCCGCCATATGTTTGCTCGAGCAAACGACCAACCGCCTGGCGCAAATCCGAATTGAATCGATCCTTCGGCAAATATGCGATGGCGGAGACAAATCTGTTGAAGCGATCACGCCGCGCAAAAATACGCGCCCGCGGCCGATCCATGAGATGAACGACAGCGCGCGCCGTCTCCAGCAGCTCTTCTTGCGACATCTGCCAGAGCTCTTCGCGCGGATAGGTCTCGATCACATGCCGGAAAGATTTCTCACTGTGGCCGCCTGCACGGAAACCCGAATGCTCAATTGCCCACGCTGCGCGCCGCCGCAGATAAGGAATATGTCGCGTCGGATCGGTAAACGCTTCCGTCGTAAACAAACCAATGAATCGCGTCTCACCTGTAAGATGGCCCTCTTGGTCGTAGCGCTTGACGCCAACATAATCCGCCGCCGTCCTGCGATGTACGCGCGAACGCAATGTCGACTTCGCAACCACAAGCGGCGTCGGTTCATTCAGGAGCCGCTTCCATTCCGGCGTCAGAAGCATGGGCTCCGATGAGCTGCGCAACACAAACCGTTCCGGATCGCGAAGCAATCCAAGTCCGGTTTCTTCGCGCATCATCGGTTCAGCCGGCAACAGCGCGCCGGATTCATCTCGCGCATACTCGTAGTCGCGCGCACCGAGAAAGGTGAAGCGATTGTCCGCGAGCCAGCGCAAAAGCGCGACGCCCTCAGCTATCTCTTCTGCCGGAATTTGCGCACGCGTTCGTTCAAGTTCGGCCGCGCGCGCAAGCATCGCATCTTTCAACGCGTGAAAATCGCCAACCGCCCGCCGCACGTCGGCAAGCGTTGCGCGCACGCCTTGCAGGAGCGCAGCTGCACGTTTGTCTGACAGAGCCCCGATCAAAACTTGAATAAAAGAGCGCGCGCCACTCTCACTTTGTACAATCGGATGAAACATCGCGCTCGCCGCAATGCCTTGATCCGCAAACTCGCCCATGACGGAATCGACGAGAAACGGCATGTCCGGTCCGGCGATCTCGAGGGCCATACATCCAAGCGGACGCCCGCCTTCGCCTAGCGCAGGACGTAGCCGTACATTCTGCTCACCTTCGCCCGCTTCGCTTGCCCATCGCCAGAATTCATGCGCCAGCGCAACCAAATCCGCAGGTCTGAGCGTCGCGGAAAATTCATCCGTATCGCTATCGGCATAAAGCGCCGCGAGAAACGCCCGTGTGGCAGGCGTAAGCGCGCCGCCTTGTTTGAATACCGGATAAGGCCCGGAACCCGCCAAAGAAAGAAAATCGTCAAGCGCGGTCTGCGCACGCGTTGCGGTGTCCATCAAAGCCTCAAGCTTATAGTCCGGTCCGGACGAATCTAATGCGCCGCTAGATAGTTCCACCGGGCGCATCGGCCAATGTTGGCCACTTGTCTCAGTCTAAGC
>JBEVOS010000174.1:0-9107 GCA_040507435.1 Caulobacterales bacterium
CCCAAATGTTCATCGAAACGAAGCGGCGTCAGCAGGATTTCGGCGCCGAGCACTTTGCCGCCGGCGACGTCGCCGATGATGCGGGCGATGGCTGGTTCGCTTGCGGCGGAGGCAGCTTCCATAAGCGCCGCAAGCATTTTCACGTCTTGCGGCAGCCAGAGGGAGGCGAAGTCTTGGTCTTTCAGGTCGCGTCCAAAAAGCGGGATAAGTTCGGCGCCGAAACTGCGCAGCGGCCAGCGGCCATCCTTCGTGCGTTCAAGCACGAAGAGGCGGTTAAGCACCTGGTCGGCCCGGCCTTTCTTCGCGTGCGCCGCGGGCGCGCCGGATAGGGCGCGGCCATAAGTCAGCAGCGCGCGGGTATCCGGGTGGAAAGTTTCCTCGCCCATCATTGCGGTGTTACGGTCCGGGTGTTCATCACCGGTCAGAACGCAAGGGTTGCGCCCACCCCCCAGGGGCGAAAATCTGCGAATTGACCTGCTCACTTCCCGCCCAGGGCGAAGCGGGCGCCTCTTCCGTCCGCGAAACGGTCTGCGCGGATTTCGGCGCGTGTCAGCGCGGCACAAATGTGATTTTTTTCGACGATGGGGCATTTCGCTGGCGCCATAGTCGCCAGTGATGCGTTTATGGCTTCATGATCGGGGAATGAGCTTTATGCGCGTGGTACGGATTGCGCCGATGGCTGCGGCCTTATTGTGCGCTGCATGCATAACAGTTCCGCGTGAGGCTGGCCCCCCTCCGGCGCCTGCAGATGCCGTGCCCGTGGGCTTTGCGCCGCAGATACGCAGCAACAGTAATGACCGCAGTATCACGGAAGATTTGCCGGGTACGCTACAGCGATTGCGAAGCGCGTCCGACGGAACGCTCGATATTCTCGCGCTGTCTGGCGGCGGTGCCGGCGGCGCCTATGGAGCGGGTGCGCTCGTTGGCCTTTCAGACGCGAACAGGCTGCCGAAATTCGAGATTGTCACTGGGGTTTCGACAGGTGCGCTTATCGCGCCGTTCGCATTCTTAGGGCCTCAGTGGAATACGCAATTAGAGCAAGCCTACACAGGCCCGCGCGCTGAGCGTCTGTTGCGCAATCGCGGTCTGATGATTTTATTTAGGCCCGGTATTTTTTCCGGCGATCCTCTGACTCAACTCGTTGATGAGTTTACAACGCAAGCGCTTGTTGATGCAGTTGCGCGCGAGTCCCGCCGTGGGCGCTTGTTGCTGGTTGCGACGACTAATCTCGATACGCAAGATCCGATTATTTGGAACATGGGAAAGATCGCAGAATCGGGCGGCGATGCTGCGCGGCGCATGTTCCGCGATATTCTCGTGGCGTCTGCTAGCGTGCCTGGCGTGTTCCCGCCGATAATGGTGAATGTCGACACTGACCATGGTCATTCGCAAGAGATGCACGTAGATGGCGGCGTCACGTCATCGTTTTTTGTGATGCCGCAAATCGTCTCGATGTGGGGCGGTGAAACTATGCGTGAATTGCGGGGCGGCAATATCTACGTGATTATCAACGGCCAACTCGATAATCGTCTTTCTGCAACGCCCTTGAACACAGTGCCGATCGTGTCGCGCAGTTTTGAAACCAATCAAATGTTCCAGGCGCGGGCGCAGCTCGCGCTGACGACGGAATTTGCTCAGCGCAATCATCTTGATCTCAAATTCGCGCGTATATCGCGTGATTATCCTTATCTCGGGCCGCTTGAGTTTGAGCATGTCGCAATGCGCGAATTGTTCGACTTTGGCAGACGGCAGGCGGTTGAGGGACATTTGTGGTCAACGCCGGAAGATTTTGTCGAACAGTTGAGTGAGCCCGCTCAAGGGCCCAACGAGGAAGAAAGCCAAGCGGTTCGTTAGCAGCGGGAAGCGAGGCGGAAACAAGCTCGTTGCTCCGACACAAGGAGCGCATGAGATGGACCTTCTCGGCAAGCAAACGATGGAAACGTTCGCGCTGTTTCTAATTGGCGACGGCGTCGCGTCGGTACTTCAGCCAAGGCGGCACGCGGCTTTGTGGCGCGCTGGGCCAGGCGCGTTGCAGAAGTTCACCACCTATTTCGAGCAGAGGCCCGCGCTTTCGGCTGTTTTTGGCGTTGCTGAAATCGGCATAGGGCTGTGGCTCGCGCACCGGCAACAAGGCCGCCCGCCGCTCCCCGCTGTAAATCGCATCAATTGAGCCAGTCTGCGAAGGCTGGAAAGAAGCGGGAACTTACCCTAAGTCGGGTTTATGACTGCGCTCGACATCCGATCCGCCCGCAAAGATCAGCTTATTCCCGGTGGAAAAACCGATTGGGAAGTGATTGTTGGGCTTGAGGTTCACGCCCAGGTGCGGTCGAACGCGAAGCTATTTTCCGCCGCCAGCGCCGAATACGGCGGTGAGCCGAATGCGCACGTGTCACTTGTGGATGCGGCGATGCCCGGCATGCTGCCGGTCATCAACAAATTCTGCGTAGAGCAGGCCGTGCGGACCGGTCTTGGGCTCAATGCGGAGATCAATCTCAAAAGCCGGTTCGACCGAAAAAACTATTTCTATCCTGATTTGCCGCAAGGGTATCAAATCAGCCAATTCCAACAGCCGATTGTCGGTGAGGGTGAGATTGAAATCGAGCCGGATGGCGAAGCGCCTCTGACGATACGCATCGAGCGTCTGCATCTTGAGCAGGATGCCGGTAAGAGCATTCACGACCTCTCCCCCACCGAGACATTTGTCGATCTCAATCGCGCCGGCGTCGCGCTGATGGAGATTGTGTCCCGGCCGGATATGCGCAGCGCCAAGGAAGCGGGGGCTTATTTCAATAAGCTGCGCGCAATCGTCCGCGCGCTCGGCACGTGTGATGGGAATATGGATGAAGGCTCGATGCGGGCCGACGTGAACGTCTCAGTGCGCAAACCGGGCGAGGGGTTCGGCACGCGTTGCGAAATCAAAAACGTCAACTCTGTTCGGTTTATGGCGCAAGCGATCGAGTACGAGTCGCGGCGGCAAATCGAGATTCTCGAAGGCGGCGGCACAATTGATCAAGAGACACGCCTTTTCGATCCGGACAAAGGCGAAACGCGTACGATGCGCTCGAAAGAAGACGCGCACGATTACCGTTACTTCCCCGATCCCGATCTCTTGCCGCTCGTGCTGGATCAAGCTTGGGTTGATGAAATCAAGCGCACGTTGCCGGAATTGCCTGATGCGAAGAAAAAGCGGTTTATGGACGCTTACGCGCTTTCTGCTTACGATGCTGGCGTTCTTGCCGGCGACAGCGAGAGCGCGTCTTATTTCGAGGCTGTCGCGAAAGGGCGTGACGCCAAGCTCGCGGCGAATTGGGTCACGCAGGAATTGTTCGGCGCGCTTAACAAGGCAGGGCTTGAGCTTTCAGCCTCTCCCGTAAAAGCAGATCAGCTCGGCGCGCTGATTGACCTCATCAAAGACGGCACGATCAACGGTAAGATCGCCAAAGACGTGTTCGCCAAGATGCTCGAAACCGGTGATGCGCCCGGTGCGATCGTCGAGCGTGAAGGTTTGCGCCAAGTCACCGATACTGGCGCGATCGAAAAAGCGATCGACGACCTCATCGCCGCCAATCCCGACAAAGTAGCTGAGATCACGGAAAAGCCGCAGGCTTTCGGCTGGTGGGTTGGTCAGGTGATGAAAGCCACGGGAGGCAAAGCTAACCCGCAAGCTGTGAACGATCTTTTGAAGGCGAAGCTAGGCGTTTCGTGAGCCTGCTGATGCGCTTTGAACGCGCGCACATCATCGATGCGTTTCGCTTTTGGGAGACGGCGCGGGGCGCTTACAATTTGATATTGCTGACGATCGTTGTGGCCGCGGCGTTTCTCGATATTGGCGGAAACATCAATCAGGCGATGCGTTGGCTCGGGCTATTGCCTGGCTTCGTGGTACTCGCCGTTGTCGCGAACATTCTTTACTGTGCGGCGTATCCCGTCGATCTTTTGTTTCAAACGTCTCAATTCCGCGCGCAGTGGATACAGGCGCGCTGGTTCGTATGGACGCTTGGCGTCGCGTTCTCGGTCGCGCTTGCGTTGCTCGCGTTATTTGGCATGGCGTTCGCGCTGCCGTTTTAGCGCGCAAATCCCGCCGCTGCGCCGATTGCAACGCCAGGAGTGGGCTGAACCGCTTCTGTTGTGGCGCGCATGCTCTCTTCAATCATGCGGCTTTGTTGCTGAATAAAAGCGTGCCCGTTCGGCAAGGCCGAAATCATCACATAGGCCCAAAGAAAAATAAGCATCGGACTTCTCCCCTGTCAGCGCGCGCGGCGAGATGCGGGAAGAGTGCGCTCCAATCGTTGAGAGGGGCTTAACCATGATCCAAATGAAAACCGCCCCGAACATTTGTCCGGGGCGGAATTGTTTCAGGGAGTGGGCGTGGCTAGTGCGCGAGAATTGCGCCAAGAATTACGCCGGTTGCGATCCCCACCAGCAAATAATCGCCGCGATCGTTGTCGCGGACCCAATGGTAGCCGCGCGGCGGAGCGTAGAGGCCGCGATGGCGATGATAATCTACCGCAGCATAGCTAGACCGATAATATGAAGGCAGACGGTCGCCGCGGCGCCATGCGCGATAGCCGGGGTTATAGCCGGGGCGGCCATAATAAGCGGCAGGCGGGGGGCCATAATACCAATTGCCATTATAGCTATAGCCATTGTGGTGGCGGCGATCCCAGCGTGCTTCACGCCGGTCATCACGGCGATCGCGGCGATCTTCTCGCCGGTCGTAGCGATCATCGCGACGGTCTTCGCGGCGGTCCCACCGGTCTTCCCGCCGTTCATGACGGCGCTCCGCGCGGTCGTGTGGGTCTGCGGCGGCTGGCGTCGCGAGAATTGGCGCGAGGCCGCTAATAGCGGCGACGGCCATGATAGCGAGCTTTTTCATAGTCTATCTCCTGATCGTCCTCGAACTCAAACGTGCTTGGTTGGGGTTTGATCCCTCTTGTGTCTGAGCATGTCAGGATGTGGCTGAACTCAAGCTGAATAGAGTTTGTTTAAATGCTTTAGATTTTGACGAAATGCGTCAGGCGCATTGTAGGGCTAAAGTCAAAATGAGCAGAGCACCTATGAATGTGTTTTTTATACTTCTGGCGACAAGGTTAAAAACAGAAAACTAAGTCAAAGCTGATCACGCTTAACCTTATCTCAAATAAAGCACGTCATTTCTTCTCCGGCGGCGCGAAAAATGCACGTCAGTGGGGTGAGAGGATGCTGAAGCCAAAAATGGCGCAGCGGCTCTCACGGTAACAAGGGAATAAGGCGATGGCCTACACGGATGTTGAAATTGCTGAAGCGCGCAGTGCGGCGCTCTCTGGGCAGTGCGATGATCTTTACAAGCTCGGTTTGATCTATTCGACCGGCCAAGGCGGTGAAGTCGATCTCATTCAAGCGCATATGTGGTTCAATCTGGCGGCGATGCGCGGCTCAAACGCTGCGAAAGAATGCCGGAAAGAATTGTCGGGCCTCATGAGCCAGATGGAGATCGCGTCAGCGCAAAAGGCTGCGCGCGAATGGCTCGAAACGCTCCACTAATTTAGGCCCGCCGCGCTGGTGCGGCGGATCTGGTTAGTTGGTCCGATCGCCGTTCAGGTCGTAATATAGGCTGAACTGGATCGGCAACGCATCGCGCACATATTGCTGCATGAAAAGGCCGATCTGGCCGATGCGCGACTTCGGAACGTAGACGACGTCATAGCGCGAGAGCGCGGTCGCTTCCGACACGCCGGCGCGAATGCTGCGGCCCGAAAGGTTCACGCTGCGCACCTCGTTCTCCCCTGCCGCCCGCGACAGGATCAAAACATCTTCGCGTTTTGCGCCAGGCGTAAATCCGCCGGCCATCGCAATCGCCTGAAGCGCGTCGACATAGGCTGGCATTTCATAGACGCCTGGGCGTACGACTTCACCGCCGACGAATACTTGCCGCGATCCGTATGATTTTGCGACGACGTCGATTTCCGGCGCGCGCAGCTGGCTCGCGTAAGCTGAGACGAGCGCTGCCTCCAGTTCGCTTTCGGTGCGCTCTGCGGCGCGGACGGGCGGGATCATTGGGAGGGCTATGCGGCCGTCTGGGCCCACGGTGACAGTTCGTGTCAGTTCCGGCGCGGATTGGACGACGATTTCAATCTCATCGCCAGGAAAGAAACGATATTCCGGAGTCGATTCGGAATAGGGCGCTGCGATGGGCTGCGCTGCGGGCGTTTCCGCATGAACTTTCGACGTCGCTGCACATCCAGCGAAACCGGCGACGACCAGAACGGCGAGGGCGCCGACGACGCTGCGCGTCATGAATTTTCTCCTAACGATGCGCCGCAGGCAGCAAATCGCGCGCCACGACTCATACATTTGACTGCAGCCTGACGAGTTAGGGTGAATCGAAGTTTACCGAATTGCAGCGAAGCTCTGGTTCAATGGATCCCGTTTGGAGGACGTATGTCTGGCGGGAATGGCGGAAAAGCGCGCTTTAACTGGGGCGCTACGCCTAAATTGGGCGTCGCAGACGTCATATCGATTCTGTGGGCGGAACGATTCGTTGCGCTTGCCGTGGGCGCAGGCATGGCGTGCGCGGCGATCATGATCGCGTTCATGGTCCCCAAATCTTACGAGGCGCGCGCTGAGCTGCTTGTGAGGCTTGGGCCGGAATATGTTTACCAGCCGGCCACGGGCGCAGCAGGCGCCGGGGCAAGCCCGGATATGGAATCCGTGGTGAATGCTGAAATTCAACTGTTACGCAGCCCCGAAGTCGCCCGCCGTACGATCGAAGATATTGGCGTAACGCGGCTTTACCCGGATTTGCGCGGAGCGCCTGCCGCACGGCGCGAGCAAATGGCTCTTAAAGCGTTTGCTGATGCGTTCAGCGCTCAGACCAGCCCGCGCACGCCGACAGTCGCGCTATCATTCGCGCATAAGCACTCGGATATGTCTGCGCGCGTTCTCAATACGTTGGTGGACAAATATCTCGCCTACCGGCGCGAAGTGCTGGTCGGCGATGAGTCCGACGCGCTTGAACGTCAGGCGGGCGCATTTGACGAGCGCGCTGTCGCCGCAAGCGCGGACTTGGCTTTATTTCTGCTCGAAAACGACATTGGCGACTTTGACAGCGAGCTGACAGGGACGGCGCGGCGCGCGGCGGATGTCGATGCGCAATTGCTTGATGCACGCGCGAAGCGAAGCGAAGCTGAAGGCCGGGCTGCGGCGTTGAGGGCGCGCTACAACGCGGAGCCGGCCGAGACCATTTTGTATTCGGAATCAGATGCACGCAGCGCGCTCGTGGATTTGCAGGTGCAGCGCGAACAATTGCTTGCGCGCTATCAGGATGACGCGCCGCCGGTTCGTGAGATTGACCGGCGTATTTCGCAGCTGAACGTTTATCTCGCCGATGGAGATCCGCCGAGCCTCACGCGCCGCGGCATCAACCCAATACGGCAAGAATTAGCGGGGCAGCTTTTCGGCATGGAGGCGGAGGCGCGCGCGCAGCGTAGCCGCGAAGATGAACTCACCTCGCAAAAAACCGCGTTGCTGACACGATTGCGCAGCCTTCAAGAATTGGAGCCGAACTATCGCCGCTTGGCGCGTGCGCGGACTGTGCTTCAGGATAACGCTCAGAGTTTAACGGCGCGCGCTGAGCAGAGCCGTGCTGTTGATCAATTGCTTGGACGTTCGACGGACAATATCAGCGTCATTGAGCGCGCCGTTCCGCCAGTTCAAGGCAAAAGTTTGCGCACGCCCATTGCGCTTTCGGGACTTTTGCTCGCGTTGCTCGCGGCATTTGCCGCCGCCATTGGGCGTGGTGTGATGCGCCGCGCCTTCCCGACTCCGCAAAGTGCGGCGCGCACCTTAAATGCGCCTGTGCTCGCGGTGACGCCGCAAGCTTCGAACGATCGCGGGCCTGCACGCAAACCGCTGCTGAAAGTGATGGAGGGCGGCCGATGAGCGCTCCGCTTGCAGGGGTGCTCGCGGCTGCGCGTGCTGCGCCTCGCCGTTTCCAAGGTCCTGGACAGGTTGTGATGCTGATCGCCGCGCGGAGCGGAGAAGGCGTTTCAACGGTTGCGCGGGGCGCAGCGGAAGACGCCGGCGCGCCGGTTTTGTTGGTTGATCTCGATATCAAACGCAGCACTCATGCGCGCTATTTTTCTGCGCATGGCGGATTGGGCGCGCCCGTTGATCTGCACATGAACGGTTTGGCGTTTTACCGCGCACGCGACAAAGCTGGACGCATTGTTGTGGAGCGCGCTGTGAAAAAGCGGCGTACGCATAGTGGGAATGTCGATGTAACGGCGTTTGATCCGTCAGCGCTCCCCAAAGATGCGCGTCTCCAGGTTGGCGGCGATCCAGCGTATTGGGATGCGCTGCGCGCGGCAGGCGTGTTCGCGCTTGTCGATGCGCCCGCACTTGATCGCGCGCCATGGGCCGCAAAGTTGGCGAGGCATATGGATTCAGTCGTGCTGGTCGTATCGGGGGAAGCTGGCGCTGCGCCGGCGGCGATCGCGGCGCGTGAGGCTTTGACCGAAGCAGGCGCCAATGTGATCGGCATTGTGTTCGCACGCGCGAGCGCGCCTGTCGCGGCCATCGACAAATTTATGCGTCAGGTGGGCTGAGCGCTTCCGTAGAACTTCTGCGGTCTGAACCACAAAACTTTGCCAAGACCGCGCATCGCGCGATCTGCTAACGGCAATGCGTTGTCATTCTGTGCAATGAATGAAGCGCCCGCCGCGACGCCGTACACGCTGGCTTGAGCAGCGCCGACCACCATGTGACGCATGAGCGATGCGTAGTCACGCGCCACGAACGCCAACTCGCTTGGGCCTTGTCCGTAAGCGAAGGCGCGCTTTAGCGCGTGTCGCGGTGTGAGACGCGCCTCTTCGACATGCTCAATCACCCACGCATCATGCGCCCAGGCGAAGCGGGCCCCCGCGTTTTGCATGTGTGCAAACAGGGCATCATCCTCACCGCCAGTCTCGTTCGCGCTGATATCAAAAGGCGCTTCGCCAAGCGTGGCGCGCGTCATCAATGAATTCCCGATGCCGAAAGGCGTTTGGACAACGCAGGTTTCTTCCGGGCCCGTTCGCGAATAGAGGCGTTCGAAATAGGCGAAATTTCCAGTCGCAGAAGCACGGCCG
>JBEVOS010000175.1:0-5668 GCA_040507435.1 Caulobacterales bacterium
CTGCGCTCCAGATTGTTTTCCATTGCTTTGCGGTTTCGGGTAGATGATCCGTATTGCGGCCCGATGGTTTCGTAAGATTGCTTGGATCTAGTCCCGCTCTGCGCATACTTTCCGTGAGCCAATTCGCAGGCAAGCCTGCAATATCGCCGGTGTAGACAACTCCTGTCGCGTTTTCCGACACCAACATCTGCTTGTACTCAGCGCGCGCATTCGATTCCCGCGTGGCGATAAAGCGTGTGCCCAAATAAGCTAGATCAGCACCCAATATCTCCGCTGCGCGGATTGCGGCGCCGTTCGAGATCGCACCCGCCATCACAATCACGCCATCGAACATCTGACGTATCTTTGGAATCATCGAGATAAGGCTGAGCGCGCCGGAATGGCCGCCGCCGCCCGCGCCAATGCAAATGAGCCCATCGACACCGGCTGCGATCGCTTTCTCCGCGAAGCGGAGTGTCGTAACGTCGTGATATACGACGCCGCCCCAATCGTGCACGCGTTTTACCTGTTCGGTTGGATCGCCTTGCGCCGTTATGAAAATTTGCACGCCGTATCGTTCGCATAGATCCAAAGTTTTTTGTGCATCTGGACCGCGCAAATTTCCGCCCGTTATCGCCAGTGGGCCAATGCGCGCTTTCGGGTTTGCGGCTGCAAATGCTTTAGCGTCTTCGTCGATCTCGCGCATCCACGCTTCGAGAAGCTCGAACGACCGCACATTATTCGTAGGCAACCCCGCCATTAGTCCCGCTTTGCGCGCCTCCGCGATAAGCTTTGGATTGCTGACGAGGAACATTGGTGCGCAAATCGCCGGCAAGATGAGGTTTCTTCTTATCTCTTCGCTCAGCGCCATGTGCGTCTTCCAGTTGCTGATCAGGCGATAGCGCCGACTTTTTTAAGTTCGTCGATCCGATCCCAATCGAGGCCGAGCTCCATCAGCACAAGCTCCGTATGTTCCGAAGCCTCCGGTGCGCGCGTATTCGTGATGGGCGTGTGATTGAACTGGACAGGACTCGCCACCAGCTTGATGGGCGGGCCGCCGCCGCCATCCTCGACCTCGAATACTAGATCATTGGCGAGCACCTGAGGATCTTGCCCCGCTTCATGCACGTTTTGATAAGGAGCCCACTGCCCTCTCATGGTTTTGAGGCGCTGGACCCACTCATCGAATGTGCATTTCGCAAACGCTTGGACGATCTCGACACGCGCCTCCGAGGCGTTTTTCATCAGTGATACATCGGTGGAGAATCTTGGATCATCCGCGAGATGACCAAGACCGAGATGCTCGAATGTATCGCGCAGATAAGGGCCTGGCGTGAGGACCGTTAGATTTATCGCGCGGCCATCCGAAGTTTCATACACGTCTACAAAAGGGTTTACGCCTTTTCCGCCGCCCGATTTCGGAATCTGATTTGCGAAAGGCGAGCCGTTGAGTTCGAGCGCAATATCGATGCTGCACGCCGTCGCCCAGACGCCGGACGAAAGCAGTGAGACATCGAGCTCAAGAGCCTCACCCGTTCGCTCGCGGTGAAAGAGAGCGGCCGCGATGCCGCCCGCGATATTCATGCCACCGATCGTATCGCCATAAGCGGGGCCGGGCTGCGTCAGCGGCAAGCCTAACTCAGGCGGCGTAACTAACGAAGCGGAGCCGCCGCGCGCCCAATACGCCGTCGAGTCGAAGCCGCCATTTTCACGCTCCTCGCCTTTATCACCAAGAGCAGAGCCACGCGCATAAATGATCTTTGGATTGTGTTTGCGGATATCCTCGACGTCGATTTTGAATTTGCGACGTGCGCCCGGAAGGTAATTCGTTAGGAATACGTCGCAGGTCGCGGCGAGCTCGTACAGGATTTGGCGGCCTTCTTCTTTCGAGAGATCTAGCCCAACGCTTCGTTTTCCCCGGTTTGGGTGGTGCATAAAGATATTTCGCGATTCACTCACCGAAAGACCTTGCAGCGTGACCAAACCTCTTTGCGCATCGCCCCGTTCAGGGTGCTCGATTTTGATTACATCCGCCCCCCAATCCGATAGCACGGCGCCGGCAGCTGGGGTAAACGTGAACTGCGCGACTTCGAGAACGCGCACGCCCTTCATGACATGCATTGATTCCACCCTTGTTTATTCTACCGCTTCTTAAGCTTGTTTAGCCGGTCCCGAACGTATTGTCAGCCGCACGCTAACGGGCGTCGAACTCGCGAAAAATTTCGCACTCCAGAAAAACATTCTCGTGTAGGAAGATTGAGACAGCGGCCGGAGTGTGTGCGTGGGCGAAATCGTGACGGAAATGCGGGTTAACAACCGTATTTTCCTCAACTATTCTCTCTAAGCGCGCCGGGCGGGTGCAGATAGGAAACGTATGGCGCGCGAAGTCACCCCCACTGCACCACGCGTCGCGCCAGCCGTTACGCCCGCGAATTTTCACTATTGGACGGGCGGCGCGTCCGGTGAATTGCGCATCTTACGCAATAAACGGACAAATGCTTGGATATCGCCTTTCGAGGATGACTCCGTTGAAGGAGCTGAGCCTGTCACATTGAGCGGCAAAGCGACGGTCTACACATTTACGGTGAACTACCAAAAATATCACCCAGATGTTCAGCCGCCTTATGTTGTTGCGCTTGTCGAACTCGTTGAAGCGCCCGGTATTCGCTTGCCGACGAACATCGTGAACTGCGCTACCGATGCGATTGAAATCGGCATGCCTGTGCGAGTCGTGTTTGAACCGTGCGGAGAATATTTTCTTCCGCTCTTCGAGCCCGACATGTGAGGCTGCAATCATTCGGAAATAAGAATGTACACGACATGATCGACACACCGGAAAAGCGCTCGATTATTTCTGGCATCGGCCTTTCACGAACGGGGCGTAAAACTGGTATTAGCAGCCTTGAGCTTACGCTGGAATCATCACGCCAAGCGATCGCAGACGCGGGCCTGACGCCTGCCGATATCGACGGCATCGCCACAATGGGCGAGACGCCGCTTCAAGATGTTATCGCCGCGCTGGAGCTCGAACCAGGTTATCGCGGCGGCGGCTTCGATACAGGCGGGCTGCTTTCTCCTGTGATCTCAGCGTTTTTCGCGGCAGGCGCTGGGAAGGCGCGCCACATACTCGTTTATCGCACAGTGCAGATGATGGGCGGCTCCGTGCTTCCACCGCGCAACGCAGATTCATCTGCCGCAGAAGCGCCTCCGCGACGCGACAACGCCATGACCGACATGAGATATCTGCTGCCCTATCATGGTTATGCAGCGCCGAATTGGCTTGGGATGCATTGCCAACGTCACATGCATCTTTATGGAACGAAGAAAGAGCAATTGGGCTGGCTTGCGGTCAATAGCCGGAGGAACGCTGGCCTCAATCCAGGGGCGGTCTATCGCGATCCCTTTACGCTCGACGACTACATGAATGCGCGCATGATCTCGACGCCGTTTGGGCTGCTGGATTGCGATGTTCCTATCGATGGATCGGTCGCTGTCGTTGTGTCTACAGCAGATTATGCGAAGGACTGCCCGCGCGCGCCCATCTACGTTGAGTCAATTGGAGGATCGAATGGCGACGGCGGATGGTTCCGGCGTGCTGACTATCCGAAGATGGCCTCCGTGGATGCGGCAGCAGAATTATGGGGGCGGACCGACCTCAAACCGAAGAATATCGATTTCGCCCAGCTCTACGACGGCTTCACATTTCTTACATTCGCATGGCTTGAAGCGCTTGGGATATGCGGCGAAGGAGAAGCAGGCCCGTTTGTCGATCGCGCTACGCGCATCGCGCTTGAAGGCGAAATGCCGCTCAACACATATGGCGGACAATTATCTGCAGGCCGTATGCATGGATATTGGATTTTACACGAGGCTTGTTTGCAGCTTCGCCGCGAAGCCGGCCCCCGGCAAATTCGGAAAGCGGCGAATGTCGCCGTTGTTGCGGCTGGCGGCGGCCCGATAGCGGGCTGCATGTTGCTGCGAGTCTAGGTTCGCGACGCCGGAAAGCGGTTCGTTCAATTACCGCTGAAGGATTTCCGCAACTCGGACTTCTTCACCTTGCCGCTTGGCGTGCGGGGAATTCCGTGACGATCTCAAGACGTTCCGGTGTTTTTGACGCGCGAGGCCAGCCTCTCGAAAATGCTGATTTACGGCATCCCTATCGAGATGCCGCCGGGCTCAATTCTGCATAATGATATTATCCGACGCGAGCGTCGCGAGTTCCGCGTCGCTATAGCCATAATCGGAAAGTACTTTGTTGGTGTGCTGCCCGCACAAGCCCGCATCGCCTGCGACCGTACCAGACCGCGAGAACCGCACCAGCGGCGCAAGGCGCGGAATTTCGTCGAGGATTGGATGGCGCGCTTGCACAACGAGTTGGCACTGCGCGCCCACATCGCCCTCATCCATGTAATGGCTTTCAACTGGGGCCTGCGCGGCGACCACGCACGCAACATCGGCGGCGCGCAAATCTCTTTCCCACTCGGCCCCGGTGCGCGTCACTAAGATTGCGCCGATTTCGCTTCCGAGCGCGGCATCGTTGCGTACGCGCGATTCTCGGGTTGAGAAACGCTCATCAGATGCGAGGCGGGCGCCGCCCGGCAAAGCTTGCGTCAGGCGTCTCCACTCACGATCGCTTGGCGCCGCCAGAAACACCCACTCATCCGCAGTCGGATAAAGCCGATAGAGCGCGTTGAACCCATAGAGATCTTCGCCGGCCGTGGCTGGCGCGGGACGACCTTCGTATTCCACCGTCACTTCTGAAATTAAATGCGAGACGCTCGATAGCATCGTCGACAGCAGATGTTGGCCGCCGGCGCCGCGATTGCGCGCAACAAGACCGAGCATCATGCCGGTCGCAGCGGTGACTGCAGATGTTCCATCTGCGTTGCCAACGCCCATCACGGCCGCAGCGAGCTGCATCGCCGCCGGCTTCACCATCTCTAAGGGCAGATCGGGGCCATGTGGCACAAGCGTGCCCGCTTGGCGCCATGCGAGCCCTGCCGCTGCGCCTATTGTGGGCGCAAAGGCAGGACGATGGCCGCATGGGCCGTCCTCGCCGTAGCCCGGCGAGGCAAGATAAATCACGTTTGGATTAATTTTTGCGATCGTCTCGGCGTCTAGTTTCAAACGCGCGGCTGCACCGGCGCGGAACGATTGCAGGATGATGTCGCAATCTTCGATAACCCGATAAGCGATCGCGCGTCCTTGTTCGCTCGAAAGATCGATAGCGACGGATTCTTTGCCCTGAAGCGCTTTCATGCCGGCGAGTTCCGGGAATGGCAGCATTATTCGCTGCGGATCGCCATCAAGCTGCTCAAGTTTGATCACGCGCGCACCGAGCTCGGCCAGCAATGTCGCGCCATATGGCGCAGCGTAGTAGGTGCCAAGCTCGACGACGGTGACGCCTTCGAGCGGCTTTGCGTTTCTGGGCGCTGTTGCAATATTCCCTTTTTCTTCCGGCGGTTTCGCATTGGCCGCTTCGGTGCGGATTGCTGCGTCGTGCTCGCCCAAACGCGGCGGCGGACGATCTATTTGCGCAGGTGTTGCGTCCATTCGCGCAATCGGACCCGGTGACCGTAACCGACCGACATCGCGATCATCTTTTTCCAACACCATCTCGTTCCAAATCGATTGCGGGTGCTCGAGAACCTCACTCCCGCGGCGGAATTGCTCGCCCCACACATTTGGG
>JBEVOS010000241.1:0-12832 GCA_040507435.1 Caulobacterales bacterium
CAGCACGCAAAAAGCCGGAACTCTAAGCGAGTTCCGGCTTTATTTTCACATCACGCTTGGGAAATTAATTCGGCTTTTCCGTCCAGCGCGCTTTCGCTTGATCTTCAGTCAGCGACAGACAAAGTTTCTCATCGCCGTCCAGGTGATCGACCCATTCGATTGGGATCATGTGGTGTTTCAGACCGGCGCCTAAATCAAGTTTTGCGAGTTCAATTTGATCGCCGCGTACGTGATCAACCCGTCCAACATGTTTTCCGTCAGAGCCGACAACTTCCATATGTTCGCGGATTTGCGAGGCAGAAATCATAAAATCCTCCTTCTCGCCGCCCCATTTCGCTAACAATTCTTTCCGCTGCCATTCGTTCCTGGAGATGCTGCATGCTTACCTTAGTGCACGCGCCGAATTCTCGTTCATCGACTTTCATTTGGCTTTTGGAGGAACTGGGCGAACCCTACGACATCCGCAAAGTTGATATCCGCCGCGGCGACGGCTCAGGCGCATTCGACTCGAACAATCCGCATCCGCACGGCAAAGTGCCTGTCATCATTCACGACGGCGCGATCGTATTTGAGCAGATCGCCATCATCACTTACCTCACAGAGGCGTTCCCCAAAGCGCGCCTTGCGCCCCTCGCGGGCGATCCAAAGCGCGGCGAGTTTCTCACCCTCATGGCCTACTACGCCGGCGTGATGGAGCCAGCGTTCACCGCGAAATTCATGAATGTCGTCCCGCCGCGCGGGACAGCAGGCTTCCCACCCGCTGAGGAAGCCCTGGCCTACATTACGAGCCGTCTTGAAAAATCGCTCTACATTATCGGTGATACGTTCACGGCGGCGGATATCCTCTACGGCGCGATGTTCGCGCTCTTCCTCGGTAGTCCAATGCTCCCGGAAACCCCGCTCCTGCGCGCTTATGCGGATCGCTGTACCGCACGCCCCGCTTACGCGCGCGCGTCCCCAAAGGGCGTTTAAACGCGGCACTAAAAATTTTTCGAAAAGCGGGAATGATGATCGGATGCGCTTACCGCGCGTATAAACAACTGTTTTTCAGCCAAAATCGTTCAATATCGGTAGTTACGGGCGCATCGAATGCCCCAGGCTACCGCTTGACGCCACGAACCCCTTGGGTAGGCTAATGGCGTGAGCAATTTCTCGAATATCCGGTACGGATGCGAGAAGCGGAGAGTACGGAATGAGCAAGGTGGTCAATCTTCGATTGGCGCGAAAGGCGAAAGCGCGCGCCGGCGAAGCCGAGGCTGCACAGCAAAACCGCGCTTTCTACGGGCGCACGAAGGCTGAAAAGCAAAAAGCAAAAGCCGCCTTGCGCGCCACGGAAAAGAAGCTCGATGCGCATAAGCGCGATCGGGGCGCCTGAGCATAAATCGCACTGGTAAGGGATGGGGAACGATGAGTCTTTCGAAACGCTCCATGACGATAGCGGGCCACCGCACATCACTCGCACTTGAGCCCGAGTTTTGGAATCGCCTCGAGCATTGCGCACGCAGCGAAGGCATGACGATGCCAGCGCTGATCGGCAGAATTGATGTGGAGCGCGCAAGCTCGCATCCGGATCGGCCGCTGGCGTCCGCAGCCCGCGTTTATGCCCTGCATTATGCGGCGGAAGCCGCCTAGCGTTTATTGCGGACGCGCGGCGCGGCCATAAAGCTGCGCCGCAAAATAGCACGGCGCGACACTGCAACTCGCCATAACGACTTTTAGCGAAAACGCGCCTGTCCACCGTGGCGACACTTGCACGATTGGATTGTCATCCACCGCGACATCCGTCGCGACCTCGACATTGTTTTCATCGAAGAGCCGCAAGTCGATATCCGTGCAGTCGCGGTCGCACACCGCGACGATGCGGTATTCATAGCCTGTGTGTAGCTCGACGGGCACGGCCTGTTCACCGCCTTGAGCGAGTCCGTTCATGTAGGGCTGGCCGACAAGCTGAAACCCTTCCTGCGCCGCGAGCTGATTCACTTGCTGCAACTGGCCTTGCAGGATCGCTTGATAATCCTGGCCTTGCGGAACCGGCTGCGCAGCCTGCGCAGGTTGTTGAACAGGTTGCGCGGTATCCATCGGCGCGTCCGGCTTGGCGCCGCCACCGCCAGCGACAGCGCCGATCACGCCGAGCACGAGCAACAGCGCGACCACGCCGCCGCCCGCCATCGCCCATGGCGTGCGCCACCAAGGTTTTGCCGCGCCGGGCGGTTTTGAGGGGTCCGGCGTATTCCACGTCGCACTGACGGTTTTTGTAACGCTCGCACTGGGCGGCGGAGACATAACGGGCTGAGCCGCCGCCGCGGCCGCGGCCGCAGGCGATGCGCCGCTGGTGACGGCACGGACAGCCGCCATCATGCGCTGCCAATCGGGATGGTTGTCCTCCCCATTCCATGTGCTCAGATTTGCCGCCTGAACCTCGCCGAAACCGAATGGCGCGGGAGAATTATCCAGCATCGCGGGAATGAGCTTGCCCTTGTCGCGGCCCATCCGCGCTTCTTCGCGCACCCATTGCGAGCGTGTGGAATTCTCACTCCACAGCACGATCACGGCTTTGCAATTAGCGAGCTTGCCTTCGATATAATCGGCCCAGGTTTGGCCGGGCGGGATCTCCGAATCCCAAAACACATCCATCCCCGCCGCTTGAAGCGCGTGCGCGACCTTGCTGGCGCGCTCCCCGTCTTCGCGAGCATAGGAGATAAAAACGTCCGCCATTTCCGCCCCGCTTCTCGTTGCTTCGCTGGTTTAGCAATGTGCGCGAGCGGATGCGAGCGGCGATCAACCGTTTTGCGCGGTTTGCGGCGCGGCGCAGTAGACGAGCCCAATATCCTCCATCGGCCCGCCGGAAATCATCATGCTCTGTGCGGATTCCGCAAAGCGAAGTTCCAGGTTGTAGCTGAGCTTCGGCCCCTCAGCGGTACATTCGGCCGCAACATTGTATCCGCCGGGCGCTTCGCGAACATTGGTGAAATCGCAAACGATATGACCAGGCGTTGTGAGGCGATCTTGCGTAATACGCCAAGCGGACGCGGAGCATCCCTCTTCGCTCGCCGCCCACAGGCCAATGAAACGTGGCGCATTGCCGGGCGGCGGCAAAACGTGCGGCAAAGGCGTCGCAACTCCAACGGGTGTCTCGATCGTTTCGGGCGCATCGCGTCCGCAGCCCGCCAATGCCAAGGCCGCAACGAAGATCAGCGCGCGCATCATCCTGGGCGCAACGGCATATCTGGAAGCGTGGGCGGCAACGACGGTAAGTCGGGCTCTTCAACTGCCGGTGGGGTGAGCGTCAACCGCGCGATGTCTTGTTCTTCATGGGGCATCGCCATCATGGCGCCCATCGCGGCAAGTCCCACAAAAATCCCGGCGCAAAGCACCGCAATCCACGGCGTCGAACTCCTAGGCCGTTGAACAGACATGGCCTTTCCTCCTACCGACAAACGGCGCCGGCAAGCCGAGAGTTCCTGCCTGAGAGTCCTGAGAGAACAGCGCAAACTGTTCTCTCTTCGTGCTAAAATCCTATATGACGATCTTCGAATCAGCCGCGGCCGATAGCTTCCAAGAAATGGACGAGCTTCCGATCTCTCAGCGCGCGCGCGCAGGCGCGCCCTATCTGCAAGGGCTAAACCCCGAGCAGCGCGCTGCGGTTGAGCAATTGGATGGCCCGCTCCTCGTGCTGGCTGGCGCTGGCACCGGCAAAACGCGGGTACTGACGACGCGGCTGGCGCATCTCCTCTCCTCTGGCAAAGCAAAACCCTGGGGCGTTTTAGCCGTCACCTTCACTAACAAAGCCGCGCGTGAAATGCGCGAGCGCGTGGAGCATCTTCTCGGCCCCGGCGGCGCGGGCCTTCCCTGGCTCGGCACGTTCCACTCGATCAGCGCGCGGATGCTGCGCGCGCACGCCGAACTCGTCGGCCTCAAATCCTCTTTCACGATCCTCGATACGGACGATCAAATCCGGCTCTTGAAGCAATTGATCGAAGCGGAGGGCGTCGACGAGAAACGCTGGCCCGCGCGCAATCTCGCGGGCCAGATTGACGGCTGGAAAAATCGCGCGCTGACGCCAGATCGCGTGCCTAAAAACGAAGCCTATTCCTACGCGGACGGTAAAGGCATTCAGCTCTACGCCGCCTATCAAGCGCGGCTGAAAATCCTGAACGCGTGCGATTTCGGCGATCTGCTCGTGCACATGATTTCGATCTTCCAGAACAACCCGGACGTTCTGGCCGATTATCACCGCAAGCTGCGCTATTTGATGGTGGACGAATATCAAGACACCAACGTCGCGCAATATTTGTGGCTGCGGCTGCTGGCGCGAGGCTCACAAAATCTCTGCGTCGTCGGTGACGACGATCAAAGCATCTACGGATGGCGCGGCGCCGAGGTCGATAACATCCTGCGGTTCGAACGCGATTTTCCGGGCGCAAAAGTCGTAAGGCTCGAACGCAATTATCGCTCGACAGGCCACATCCTCGCAGCGGCGTCGACGCTGATCGACAACAACAAAGGCCGCCTCGGCAAAACCCTCTTTACCGACGATGAGGTGGGCGAACGCGTCAAGGTGCGCGGCGTATGGGACGGTGAGGCCGAAGCGCGTCTCATCGCGGATGATATCGAAAGCGCGATCCAAAACCGCAAGCGCTACACCGATTGCGCAGTGCTGGTGCGCGCGGCATGGCAGATGCGAGCGTTTGAAGAGCGCTTCCTGATGCTGCGCATCCCGTACAAAGTCATCGGCGGTCCGCGCTTTTTCGAACGCGCCGAAGTGCGCGACGCGCATGCGTATCTGCGCCTCATCAATTCTGAGGATGACGATCTCGCCTTCGAACGTGTCGTCAATCAACCCAAGCGCGGCTTTGGCGATACGTCTCTTGCCCGTCTGCATGCAGAAGCGGCCAAGCCGCCGCAGCGCTTCCTTTCCGATCATGGCCCGCTGTTCGACGCGGACACGGGCGAGATCGTCGAAATTCGTGAGGAAGAGCCGGTTGGTCCTTCGCATCGCTATCGCTCGCTCTCAGGCGCGGCGCGCGAAATCCTCAAGACCGACGACCTGCCGCTGAAAGCGCGCACCGCGTTGCGCGGCTTCATGACCGACCTGGACCGCTGGCGCGGACAGGCGCGCCACATCTCGCATGTCGAGCTTGCCGAAATCGTGCTCGACGAAAGCGGCTACACGGAAATGCTGCGCAACGATAAATCGCCGACAGCGCAGACGCGGCTTGAGAACTTGAAAGAGCTCATTCAAGCAATGGGACAATTCGATACGCTCGAATCCTATCTCGAACACGTATCGCTTGTGCTCGACATCGAAGCCGAAGGCGGCGGCGATGAAGTCCATATCTCGACGCTCCACGCCGCCAAGGGCCTCGAATGGCCGGTCGTGTTTTTGCCAGGCTGGGAAGAAACCGTATTTCCCTCGCAGCGCGCCGTCGATGAAAGCGGCGAAAAAGGACTCGAGGAAGAGCGCCGCCTCGCCTACGTGGGCATCACGCGCGCACGTGAAAGCGCGCGTATCTCATTCGCCGCGAACCGCCAGATTTACGGGCGCTGGCAGAGTGTCATACCTTCGCGCTTCGTCGACGAACTGCCGAACGCCAATGTCGACGCTGTGAGCGAAACCGGATACGGGACGACCGTACCGGGCGCACGCGAAGGCGCCTCGCGTTTCGATGCATACGCGCCCGGGGCGGGCTTTAACTCCGCATACTCAAGCCCTGGCTGGCAGCGCGCCCAAGCGCGCGGCGGCGTCGCTGGCAATCGCCCGCCGCAAATCGATGGCGAAGCACGGCTCGTCGTGAAAAGCGCGCAATCGGATTCGCAGTACAAAATCGGCGAGCGCGTCTTCCATCAGAAATTCGGCTATGGCCGCGTGCGCCACGTCGAGGGCAATAAGCTCACCATCGACTTCGAAAAAGCCGGCGAGAAAAAAGTGCTGGATAATTTCGTCGTACCCGAAAGCGCGGTCTAGGCGCGCTAGGGTGACACGCGCGGCCTAAGCCCTTAAGCGCACGCCATGCTTCTCCTCACCGCCATTGGTCCGCTGCCGCAGATAAAAGCTGCCGCCGACGAATTCGACCGCCATGACCCTTCCCCCGCGGATGCCGTCTCCTGGTACGAGGAAGAGCCGTCGCGCTTCCGCCTGGAAGTTTACGCCCCGACCGAGCAAGACGCGCATAGCGCCATCGCGATCATCGGCGCCGCCGCGCCAGAGCTTCACGTCAACATGGTGCCCGTCGATGAGGATACGAACTGGATCGCGCGTTCGCTCGAAGGCTTGCCGCCTGTTGAAGCGGGCCGCTTCGTCGTCGCGGGCGAGCACGTCCTCCAACACATCCATGGCGGACGCAAGCGTATTTGGATTGAAGCGAGCGAAGCCTTCGGCACCGGCCATCATGGAACCACGAAAGGCTGCTTGCTTGCGCTCGATCGTCTTCTGCATGACCGGAAACCGCGCCGCGTTCTGGATATAGGGGCAGGCTCCGGCGTGCTGGCGCTCGCAGCCGCAACGCAGGGAGCGCGGGCGCTCGCAATCGAGATCGACAAACGCGCTGCGAAGATCGCGGAAGAGAATGTCGCGAAGAACCAGCAAGGCCCGCGCGTCAAAGTAATTGCTGGCGACGGCGCGCGCTTCATCGCGCGCGAACGGCCCTACGATCTCGTTTTTGCAAATATCCTGATGCGTCCGCTTATCCGTCTCTCTCCGCTGCTGACGCGCGCGACGGCCAAAGGCGGAACGCTCATTCTCTCCGGCCTACTGCGCACACAAGAACCGCTGGTGCGTGCAGCCTATGAAAATCGCGGTATGATCCTGGCGCGCCGCATCCGGCGCGAAGCCTGGGCGACGCTCATCTATCGCAAGCCGTGATATCTATCGGCCGTAGACATTCATCGCGAAGTAACACGGCGCGCTCGCGCACTGATACATTTTGACTTCAACGTTGAACGCGCCGGTCTGGCGCGGACGCACCCGCAGGATCGGATAATCGTCGCGCTGCACGTCCGCCGCGATCACTTCACCGGACGGATCGATAATCCGCAAATCGAGATCGCCGCAATCCGCATCGCATACCGCGATGATCCGGTAGTCTTGGTCCGCCCGGAGCGTCACCGGAATATCGCGCAGGCCCGCCTCCGCGAGCCCACCCGCAAACGGCCCCGCCATCCGCACATAGCCCTGCTGAGTGTAATGCTGCTCGGCGACAGCCAATTGCTGGGCCAGCTGCCGTGCATAACCGGCCGGAACCTGCGCCAACGCGCTCGTCCCGCCGCAAAGAGCGAGCGCCGCGAGCATGGCGAGAAAAGCCCTAAACCGCATTTCTTTCCCTATTAACCTTCTCTTCCCAGCGCGAAAGCTACTGGATTGCCGAAGCCACTCGATTGCCAAGGCGGGAGCACTTAAACTGGCGCCCGCTGAACCACATCTGAAGCTATACGCGAAACACTGAAATGAGCGCAGCGTGATCCAGACCTACGAGGAATCCGGCGGCCCGCAACTCGGTCGCAAGCATTTGCCCTTGCTCAGAAAAGCGCTCGACAAGCTGGGCGTGGACGGGATGATCGTGCCGCATGAGGATGAGTGGCAAAACGAATATGTGCCCCCGGCGTTTGATCGGCTCGCCTGGCTGACAGGCTTTACCGGCTCGGCGGGCGCCGCCGTGGTGCTCAAGGATGAAGCCGCGATCTTCGTCGATGGGCGCTACACTTTGCAGGTTCGCGCCCAGGTCGATGGCAAACTGTTTTCCTATCTTGACCTTATTGAAGGCGGGCCCACTGCCTATGTGCGCGAGCGCGCGCAAGGCGCCAAACTCGCTTACGATCCGAGGCTGCTTTCGCCGGATTCGCTTGATCGTTTTCGCGCTGCCGCCGATGCAGCCGGCGCGCAACTTTTGCCGATCGCCCCGAACCCGATCGACCTTGCGTGGAACGATCGCCCGCAAATTCCGTCGGCGCGCGTCGCGCCGCACGCTGAAAAATATGCTGGCGAAAGCGCTGCTGCGAAACGCAAACGCATCGGCGAAGCAATCGCCGCCGATGGTTCGGATGCGGCGATTCTCACATCGCCCGCCTCCCTTGCATGGCTGTTCAATATTCGCGGCGGGGATGTCGCGCGTTCGCCCCTGCCCCTTGGCGAAGCGATCTTAAAGGCTGACGGGCGCGCCGATCTGTTCCTTTCGCCAGAAAAGGTTTCCTCAGAACTGCGCGAGTGGCTCGGCAATGAAGTCGCGCTTAAAAAGCCGGATGAATTGAGCGAGTCGCTCATTGCGCTGAAAGGTCAACGCGTGCGTCTCGATCCGTCGAGCGCGGCCGCTTGGTATTTCGAAGCGCTCGCGCATGCTGGCGCGGAAATCAAACGCGGGCAAGATCCCGTTATTCTGCCGCGCGCGAAGAAAAACAGCGCCGAGGTGCAAGGCGCACGCGATGCACATGCGCGCGACGGCGCAGCCGTGTCCAACTTCCTGCATTGGCTCGCCACCGAAGGCCAAAGCGGCAAGATCGATGAAATCACCGCATGCGCCAAACTTGAATCTTTTCGCGCGGCCACCGGTGCGCTCGAAGATTTGTCGTTCGACTCCATCTCTGGCGCAGGCCCAAACGGCGCGATCGTACACTATCGTGTATCGACGAAAACCAATCGCCGCCTCGCGCGCGGCTCGCTGTTTCTCATTGACAGTGGCGGGCAATACAAAGACGGCACCACGGACATCACGCGCACGATCGCAATCGGGCGCCCAACACGCGAAATGCGCGAGCGCGTGACGCGCGTTCTCAAAGGCCATATCGCGCTAGCGCGTGTCCGTTTCCCTCAAGGCGTTACCGGTCACGCGCTTGACGCGCTGGCGCGCATGTCGCTCTGGGAAGCAGGCCTGGACTACGATCATGGCACGGGTCATGGCGTCGGCTCTTATCTCGGCGTGCACGAAGGCCCGCACCGCATCTCGAAAGCGGCCAACAACGTGCCGCTCGAACCGGGCATGATCGTCTCGAATGAACCCGGCTATTACAAAACCGGTAGCTACGGCATTCGCATCGAAAATCTGCAAGTTGTGACGCCGGCGGCTCATATTGCTGGCGGCGAACGGCCCATGCTCGGCTTCGAAACGCTGACGCTGGCGCCGATCGATCGAACGCTTATCGTCAAGCAAATGCTCACCCGCGACGAACTGACCTGGCTGAACGCCTATCACGCGCGCGTTGCGGAAACGATCGCGCCGCAATTATCTGGCGCTGCAAAACACTGGCTTGAAGACGCAACGCGTCCCCTTTGAAATTTGAGAGTGGAGATTGGAGATGAAGCTCGCGATCGGCGGCATGCTGGGCGAAGATGGAAAGCCCAACATCGCGCGCATCAAGCGCGCCGAAGCGATAGGCTATGATTCCGTGTGGACGGCGGAAACGTGGGGCGCGGACGCCTTCTCCCCGCTTGCTTATATCGCCGCGCATACGAGCAAAATAAAACTCGCCACCGGCATCGCGCACGTCGATGGCCGCACGCCCGCGATGACGGCGATGACGGCGCAAACCATCGACGCTATGGCAGGGCGCGGCCGCGTCATCGTCGGCATCGGCACCTCAGGCCCGCAAGTCGTTGAAGGCTGGCATGGCCGTCCATGGGGAAAGCCGAACTACAGGCTTCGCGATAATGTCGCGATCATGCGCAAGGTTTGGAGCGGCGATCGCCTTGAGCATGACGGCAAAGAGATTCAAATTCCCTATAGCGGCGAAGGCGCAATCGGCCTCGGAAAACCGCTGCGCAACGGCATGCGCGATGCGAAGATGATCCCAATTTACATCGGCGCGGAAACCCCCCTCAACGTGAAGATGACGGGCGAAGTCGGAGATGGTCTTATCACGCTTCACTCGGTGCCCAAGCAAGTGAAGGAAATTCAGGCGCAACTGAGCGAAGGACTCTCTCGGCGCGGCGATGGTCGCACGCTGAGTGATTTGGGCATCGTCAGCGGCGTATATGTCATTCAAACGGATGACGTCGCAGGCACGATCAAGAAAGCCAAAGAAGGCATCGCGCTTTATGCTGGCGGCTACGGCGCCAAAGAGGTCAACTTCCACAAGGATGCGTTCGCAAAGCGCGGCTACCAGGCCGAAGCCGACCGGATTCAGGAATTGTTTCTCGCCGGCCGTCGCGATGAAGCCGCTGCCGCCGTGCCCGACGAATACGTCGAAGAGGAAATGATCATCGGCCCGCCTGCGCGCATCAAAGAGAAATTCGCAGCATGGCGCGACAGCGGTTTCACCACGCTGCGAATTAACACGCGGAACGATGACGTTCTGGAACTAGTCGCGCGCGCGAACGATAGTTAAATACAAAACCCCCAATGCCTATTGGCCTAAGCCGTTTGACGAGAGTGGAGAAAGCTTGCGGCACAGCAGAACTCTATATGTCAATCACTAATCAGCGCCAGCCAGCCATCCTCATCGATCACTTTCACACCGTGCTTTTCCGCCTCTGCGAGCTTTGAACCTGCGCCAGGGCCAGCAATGACAAGATCGGTTTTCTTCGACACGCTTCCAGAAACCTTGGCGCCAAGCGCAGTTGCACGCGCCTTCGCTTCGTCGCGCGTCATTTTTTCCAGCGTACCGGTGAAGACGACCGTCATCCCCGCGACAGGACTTGATGTTGCGGCCTTCGCTTCATCTTGCGGCGAGACGCCATCCGGATTCTTCTCAGCGTTGAACACAAGCCGCGCGAGCACGTTTTGATTGTGCGGTTCAGCAAAAAATTCCGCGAGGCGCTCAGCCGCAACTTCGCCGACGCCATCGATATTCTTCAATGAGAGAAATGCATCGCCAGGCGCTTGCTGCTTTCCGCTTTTCAGCGCGGCGACAATCTCCGCCCATTCGCCATACGTGTTGGCGAGCCCCCGCCAAGCTGGCCGCGCAACGCCAGGAATTTTCAACGCGACACCGCGCTCCACGGCATCCGCAAAAAGATCGCCGGAAGCGCCTTCGATCTGATCGATGTGATTGAACAAAGATTGCCGCGCATTGCCGCCAAGGCCGTGCACGTTCGCGAGGCGCTTGAAATCATCCCCTGGCCGCTCATTTGCTGCGGCCTCGCACGCTGCACGAAACGCTTTCCATGATCCGAAATGGCGCGCGAGCACGCCGCCTGTCGTTTCACCGATATCGCGGATGCCGAGTGCAAAGATAAAACGGCCAAGCTGCGGCGTGCGCCGCGCTTCAATCGCGGCCATCAGGTTGCGTACGCTGGTTTCGCCGTAACGTTCACGCTCAAGAATCTCTACCGTGCGATTCTTCAGACGAAAAATATCGCCCGGCTCTTTCATCAAGCCAGCGCCAAACAAATCCTCGATCTGCTTATCGCCCAGCCCTTCGATATCCATCGCGCGGCGCGACACGAAATGGCGAAGCCGCTCGACCGCTTGCGCAGGACAAGAAAGCCCGCCCGTGCAGCGCACTACAACGACCTTTGCGCCCGTCACCGCATCTTCTTCGCGCGCCGCATGGGAGCCACAAGCTGGACACACATCCGGAAACCGATAACGGCGCGCGCCTTTCGGTCTCTTCTCCAACACGACATCGACGAGCTGCGGAATGACATCGCCCGCGCGCTGGATCACGACACTATCGCCGATGCGCAAATCCTTACCGCCACGGATCGGCGCGCCGTCAGCCCCCACGCCCGCGATATAGTCAGGATTATGCAGCGTCGCATTCGTCACTGTGGCGCCGCCAACGAAAACGGGCTTCAAGCGCGCAACAGGCGTCAACGCGCCGGTGCGGCCGACTTGAATATCGATGGCCTCGAGAACAGTCTCGGCTTGCTCCGCGGGAAACTTGTGCGCAATCGCCCATCGCGGAGAGCGTGATGCAAAGCCGAGCCGCTGCTGCAGTGCGAGCGCGTCCACTTTGTAAACGACGCCGTCGATCTCGTAATTCAGGCTCGGCCGCGCATCGTGAATTTCATTGTAAACTTCCAACAGGTCTTCCGCGCTCTTGCCGCGCTTCAAGCGCCGATCAACCGGGAAGCCCCAATCGCGAATACGCATCAACGCATCATATTGCGTGTCCGCAAGCGGCGCGGAAAATTCGCCCCACCCATGCGCGAAGAAACGCAGCGGGCGTTGTTTGGTAATTGCTGGATCAAGCTGCCGCAGCGCGCCGGCCGCCGTGTTACGCGCATTGACGAAGACTTGCCCGCCCTGCTCACGCGAACGTGCGTTCAATTCTGTAAAGGCGGTCTTTTCCATGTAAACTTCGCCGCGCACCTCCAAGATCGCCGGTGCGCCTTTAATACGCGCGGGAATATCGCCAATCGTGCGCAAATTTAAGGTGACGTCTTCACCTTCGCGGCCATCGCCGCGCGTCGCGCCTTGCACGAATACGCCATTCTCATAGCGCAGCGACGCCGAGAGCCCATCGATCTTCGGCTCCGCGGTAAATTCGGGCGGCAAATCGAGATTTAAGAAGCGCTGTACGCGCGTGACAAACGAAGACACATCGGCTTCGTCGAAGGCGTTATCGAGCGAGAGCATCGCAACCGCATGGCGCACTTTCGCAAACTTTTCGGCCGGCGCTGCGCCAACACGTTTTGTCGGGCTGTCAGCGCGCACGAGATCAGGGAAACGCGCTTCGATCGCATCGTTGCGGCGCTTCAGCGCATCATATTCCGCATCGCTGATCGTGGGCGCGTCTTGCTGATGATAGCGCACATCATGCGCCGCGATCTCGTTCGCCAAACGCTGTAATTCAGCTTCCGCCTCGGCAGATGTCAGTGTGTCGGCAGCCTTTTCGCTCATGGGCGCACACTAACAAAACAAGCTAAGCACGCAGAAATAAAAAGGGGCGGACCTCGGCC
>JBEVOS010000116.1:0-5017 GCA_040507435.1 Caulobacterales bacterium
GCCATGCCCTAGACCCTCTGGTTTCACGTCCCCAGAGGCAGTCGGCATTCTTCGTCCCGAACTCCGCTCAACCGCTCGGCCCGATCTTCCAAACGCCTTTCACGCTCGTCTGTCCCCTTGCATCGATACGCCCGGCTAGCTCTCGAACCTCCCGTGCAAAGGACAACGCATTATGAGCACAGGTTCGGAGGTGTCGGATAAACTGGAATCTATCCGCGTATTTGGAGCGCACGTTTGTGGCGAGAAACGTTCAAACGTAAGCGCCCGGTCCCAGCGAAGGCTGGGGTCCATTGTACCCTTGTCCGCCGGATTTCACGCCAATGGACCGCAGCGTGCGTTGCGGTCGAGCGTCATGTGTTGGGCAAGAGATTAAATGCACTGCCGTCACTCCGGACACGCGGAGCGTGGTCCGGAATCCAGGGCAAACGATGATGCATTTGCCCCTGGATTCCGGGTTCGGCTTCGCCGCCCCGGAATGACTGAGGGTAATGGATGCTTATGCCTTAGCGAGCAATCGGCGCATGATGTGTGGCTGTTTCAAGATGATGCGCGCAATTCGAGCGCAGTAATCCAGCCCGAAAGCTAAAGCGATGTACTTTGGCACGCTGTTTACGCATGCGAACATGATCGAAACTGCTAAGAATTGATAGTACTCCACTGCGTGCAAGTTTAGCGTTCGGCTTGCAAAAAGTGATTCATTGTAGAGCTCGGGGGCTGGCTCGATAGCGTTGAGTCCGCGCAAAATTCCATAGGCTTGAAAAAATGGAGCTGCGATCGCGAAAACGATAATCGCAATAGAAAGAGGGTGTAATTTTCGTGGATTACTCTTTTTCGACGGCATCTGCGGCTCCCTGGAGCGCGCGCGTGATGCGTGCGAGAAATTCGATAACGGCTGCAAAGAAAAAGTAAGGTACGGCTCCAAAAAGACTGAGGAGCAGCGAGAGCGGCGGCACCGTTCCTTGGACGATATGCGAATTTTGTAAGGCGACTGTAAGAGGAACATAGGCCACCCCAGCACCGATCATAAACCAGGTTATTTTCTCAAGCTTCATCGCGCTCTCCCCACGTCAACTTGAGCTTACGGCGTTGCCGATGCTTACGTCAAATAGTGCGCGAACCTGGTTAGCCGCGTTGCAGGCCGGCAGCGTCAAGGCGTTTGAGGTAAGCGTTCATTCTCGCATCGCGTTCGCGGCCGAGGTCGCGCAGATATTCCCATGAATAGAGGCCGCTTTGGTGGCCATCGTCGAACACGATGCGCACAGCGTAACGCCCCACAGGATCAGCGCGCGTCACGGCGACATTTCTTTTTCCGCCAATCGTGCGGTGCGCCGGGCCATGGCCGCGTTCTTCCGCGCTGGGGCTTTCGATGCGCAGAAGCTCGAACGGAATTTCGTAGGTTTCGTCATTATCGAACGCGATGCGCAGCGATTTATGTTCGCGCGAGAACACAAGTTCGCGCGGCCAAGGTTGTTCTTGCGCCATATGATTATTCTTCTGGGCCGAGTTCGCGCGCTTCATCGGCGCTGAGAATCGGCACGCCATCGCGCACCGGATAGGCGAGGCGCGCATTCACACTGACCAATTCTTGTTTCAGCGCGTCGAACCGTAAAGGCGCGCGCGTTTGCGGGCAGACGAGCACTTCCAGCAAGCGCGGATCGATGGCGCTGTGCGTGCGAGACTCGCTCATTGCGGCTCATTCATTGAAGAGGGCCCGTGTCGCGTGCGCCGGCGCCCATTTCGAGTAAGGCGATGAGCGCGGCGCAGCGTTCGTTTACGGTCGGCGCTTCGAGCAAAGCTTGCTTGGCCGGCGCATCGAACGGGCAGATCGTGGCGACCGTGTTCACCAGCGCTTCGGGCGGGGCGTTATCGACAGCGGACCAATCGGCTTGATAGCCGTGCGTATCGACGTAGTTCTGCAAAGCGTGGCGCAGCTTCTCGCGATCGATGTTCGCGCTGCGCGGATTTTCGAAATCGCGCGCGAACGGTTCGTAATCGACGAGCGCTTGGCGATAGGGCGTTGAGACCTGCAATTCTTTCGCGACGCGGAAGCGGCATACGCCCGACAGCGTGATCAGGTAGCGGCCGTCCTCGGTTTCGGAAAAGCTGCTGATCTTGCCGATTGTGCCGACATCCGAAAGCGCCCGCGGGCCAGGATGCTGAATCATGCCGATCATGCGGTCAGCGCGCAGCGCATCATCGATCATGTTCAGATAACGCGGCTCGAAAATGTTGAGCGGCAATTCCCCACGCGGAAACAGAATCGCGCCGTTGAGCGGAAACACCGCGATGGTCGCGGGGAGATCGGCAGGTTTGCGATAGCCGAAGGCGCTCATGACGCCCTCCGTGTTACGAGAAGACGATGGAGCTTAGCTTGCGGCGGCCCTTCTTGGCGATATCCGATGTGGAGCCCGCTGCATCAAAGATTTTGAAAAGCTGTTTTTTGGCCGCGTCGTCGTTCCAGTCGCGCTGTTTTGCGATGATTGCGATCAGGTGATCGACGGCGCCTTCGAGATCGCCGCGTGCAGAAAGCGCGCGGGCGAGTTCGAAGCGGGAGTCTAAGTCGGCTGGATCGGCGTCGACCTTGCGCTGGAGCGCCGCTGTATCGGAGCCGCCTTCAGGCAGATCGGCGGCCAGATCGAGCGAGGCGCGGACGGCGGCGATGTCCGGATCGTTCTTCTTCTCTGGCGGCGCCATTTCGAGGACTTGGCGGGCCTGATCGACTTGGCCGCCGGCGACGTAGACGCGGGCGAGGCCGGCTATGGCTTTGGTGTTGGCGGGATCGGCCTGGAGGATCGCACCGTAGATTTGCGCCGCGCCGCTGGCGTCGCCTTCCTTCAGAATTTCGGCCGCCTGGGCGAGCGCTTCCTCGATCTCCTCGCCGCCTGCGCCGCCGCCCGCGAGTTTATCGATGAAGGCTTTGATCTGGCTCTCGGGGATGAGGCCCATGAACCCGTCTACGGGACGGCCGCGGTCGAAGGCGAACACGGCGGGGATCGAGCGCACGCCGAGCTGCCCGGCGATTTGCGGGTTTTCGTCAATATTGACCTTCACGAGCTTCACGCGGCCGCCTGCGGCAGTGACTTGGCGCTCTAGTAGAGGCGTCAATTGTTTGCAGGGGCCGCACCAGGGGGCCCAGAAATCCACGATGACGGGGGTTTCGCGCGAAGCCTCGATGACATCGGCCATGAAGGCCTGGTCGGAGGATTCTTTGATGGAGGCGGCGGGTTTGGGGGCTGCGCCGTCGAGAAAGGTCATGTCGGGGCCTTGTTGTCTTTCGGGTGTAAATGGACGTTCGGGCGTCAGGGTTCAATCGGGGCCGGGACGCTTGTGGCGCGGAACGCGATTTTCTCATGCGGGCAGCTGAGGCTGGCCAGGAAGCGCAGAAGGTCCGCTGGGGCCAAGGCCGTGGTCGCGGTGTTCGTGAGCGGGTGGAAGTTGACGATCGGGTGATCGAACAAGGCCGCATCGAGGATCAAGTGCACACGGCGCGCTTCGTCGTTGACGACGGCGAAGACGGTGACGGAGCCGGGCGTGACGCCAAGGGTTTCGTAGAGAAGCTCTGCGCTGCCGAAGCTGAAGCGCCCGGCGCCCAGGACTTTCGAGAGCGCGTTGAGATCGATCTTCGTTTCCGCGATGGCGCAGACGAGGAAGAGCGCGCCTTTCTTGTCTTTCAGGAAGAGGTTTTTGGTGTGCCCGCCCGGCATGTTTTCTTTGAGGTCCGCGCCCTCCTCGACGGTAACGACGGCGCGGTGCTCTGTCGTCGCGTGTCTGATGCCGAGCGCGTCGAGGCGGGCGAAAAGATCGGCAGGCGTGGCGGGCATGTCGCGTGGGCCTTGGCCTATCCGGCGCGCGTCGTCTAGACCGGAGCCATGAAGCTCATTTGCTACACAGTCGATCCTGAGCCGTCGCCGATGCAGCCGGGATCGCCGAACCGCGATTGGATGGATGCATTCGCGGATCGCCATCCCTATCGCTGCTTGCCGCTGGTGGTGGCGAATACGTCGGGGTGGGAGCTGATCTCGCCGGTGTCGTTTACGGCGTCATGGAATGGCGGGAAGCAAGCGAAAGACATCCGCATCGATCCGGACGGCGATACGACGCGCGAGAAACTTGCGCGTCATGCCGTGTCGCATTTTTCCGGCGGCGTGCTGACGTTTCATACGGGCTATTTGTTTCGCACGGAGCCGGGCTGGGATCTTTGGTGCGGCGGGCCGCCGAATATCATCAAGGATGGCGTGACGGCGCTCACCGGCGTTGTTGAAACGGATTGGCTGCCGTTTCCTTTCACGATGAATTACCGCTTCACGCGGCCGGGCATGGTGTCGTTCAAGAAGGGCGAGCCCTATTGCTACATCATGCCGATCCCGCACACGGCGGTCGATGAATGCGAGCCGATCGTGAAATCGCTCGATACGAATCCGGAGCTCAAAAAAGATTTCGAGGATTGGGGCACGAGCCGGAATAGTTTTCTGGAGCGGCTGCATCAGAAAGATGAAGACGCGGTGCGTTCAGGCTGGCAGCGGCATTATTTCAAGGGGCAGACGCCGCAAGGCGTGCAGGGGCCGGACAGCCATATAAACCGCAGGCGGCTGAAAGCGCCGCGCCCAGCGAAGCCGGGCGAATGATCAGCGCGCGAAGCGCTTGAACGGCGAATTCCACACGCGGCGGAATTCATAACGATCGCGGATATGGCGGGCAAAGTAAGAGCCGTGCGACGAGGCCGACATCAGCGCTTCGTAAACATTCGGCGGCACGCGCAGATAATCGTAGCGGTGTCCGGTTTCCTTGAACCAGAGCGCGAGCATGTGTGCGCGATCATCGTATTCGGCGCGCGTCAGCACGGATGAGACGAGTGCAGTCATGTTTTTTGCAACGCGCGAGGGCGCGCCCAGGTTTCCGCTCCAGTTGTGGGGATAAGTGCAAATATTGCGCCGGGCCGCCGAGATGAACGGGGCCGGCGCGCAAAATTTGGGCTGGGAGACATGGAGCGGGCGAGGCGATTCGAACGCCCGACCCC
>JBEVOS010000049.1:0-5089 GCA_040507435.1 Caulobacterales bacterium
TCGTGGCGGCAAGCCGTTGCCGCTGGTAGCTCAGGAATGGGCTTTTCGGGCAGGTATCGCCATGATGGGTGCGTTGTTCCTCTTCGCAACCTGGAATGACATCCAACGGCACTTAGGATGAGCCGCAACAGCATCGTGTCCTTGTTTTTCGAGGCGAGATGCTGTCTTTCGCTACCGGCGCTGGGGAGCGCCAAAGTATTGAGGGCGCAATGAATCGCGTTTTGCGGGATGTGGTGTTCGGCGCGGTCACCAGCGTCGCAGCCGTAAGCGTTAGCGCCACGGCGCTTTTGGCCGGCGTCGCTGAGGCCCAAACGGCGGCGCAGCCAGCTACGCCAGCACAGGCTGGCCAAGGGGTCATCCGGAGGGTTGTCGTCGAAGGCAATCAGCGGATCGAGCCCTCAACGATCACGTCCTATATGAGCGTTCGCGCTGGCGACCGTTTCGATCCCGAGCAAATCGACTTGTCGCTCAAAACGCTGTTCGCAACGAACCTGTTTGCGGACGTAAAAATCGAACAGCGCGATCAAGACCTCGTCGTTACGGTCATCGAAAATCCGATCATCAATCGCGTTATCTTCGAGGGATTGAACTCTCTTAAGGAAGACGATTTAGCGGATGAGGTGCAGGCGCGCCCTCGCGCGGTCTTCACGCCTGCGCGGGCTCAATCCGACGTTCAGCGTATTATCGAAGTGTATCGCCGCTCCGGCCGATTTGCGGCGAGCGTCACGCCTCAAGTGCGCGAGTTAGACCAGAACCGCGTCGATCTTATTTTCGAGATTGACGAAGGCCCCGTCACTGGCGTTCGTGATATTAACTTCATCGGAAATCGTGAATTCTCGGACGGTCGTTTGAGAGATGCGATCGTCACCACCGAATCTCATTGGTGGAATTTCTTCTCGAAGAACGACAATTACGATCCGGACCGTCTCGAATATGACCGCGAACAGCTGCGGCAATTCTACACCAATCGCGGCTACGCAGACTTCCGTGTCGTTTCCGCTGTCGCTGAGCTGACGCCCGATCAAAAAGACTTCTACATCACTTTCACGGTCGATGAGGGCGAGAAGTACGAGTTTGGCAATGTTCGCGTCGAAACTGCGCTCGATCGTGTTTCGGCAGATGCGCTTCGCGCCGCAATTCCCATTCGGGAAGGCGATCTCTTCAAGGGCGACCTGATTGAAGATTCGATCGATGCAATGTCGTTCGTTGCGGGGACATCAGGTTACGCCAACGTCGATATTCGTCCGCGTATTGAGCGCAATCGCGAGACGAAGAAAGTTGATGTCGTCTTTGAGGTGAACGAAGGCCCGCGCGTCTTCATCGAGCGCATTGATATTGTCGGCAATACGCGCACCGTTGACGAGGTTATTCGCCGGGAGATGCGAATTGCCGAGGGGGATGCGTTTAACCGCGTATTGCTTGATCGGTCGAAATCGCGCGTGCGTGCACTTGGTTTCTTCAAAGACGTCACAGTAGAGGAGCAGCCCGGCTCGGCGCCGGATCGTTCCGTGGTGCGTGTCAACGTTGAAGAAGAGCCGACTGGGGAACTCGCATTCGCGGCGGGCTATTCTTCGAGTGATTCATTCCTGTTCGACGTGTCGGTCAGCGAGCGAAATTTGCGCGGCCGTGGTCAGTTCCTGCGCTTCCGCATTTCGACGAGCGCGCAACGCCAGCAAGTCGATATCCGCTTTACGGAACCACGCTTCCTTGGGCGTGAATTGGCCGCGGGCTTCGATCTATATTCGCTACGCACAGACTTCCTGGATCAGTCATCGTTTGAAAATCAGTCAACCGGTCTGGGTTTGCGGACAAGCTTTCCGCTCACCGAGCATACAGGCCTCGGCATCACCTACAATTTGATCCACGACGATACTGAGATTGCGGACGGGTTTATTTCTTATGATGACGACAACAATCCGCTGACGGATAACATCGTTGTTGAGCGTTGTGACCCTTCACCGGTGCGCGAGCGCGTCTGTGACCAGGAGGGCACCTTCCTTACGTCCGTGTTGGGCTATCAGTTTAACTGGGATCGGAAAAACGATCCGGTAACTCCGACTGGCGGATTTGACCTTTCATTGAGCCAGGATTTGGCGGGTTTGGGCGGCGATGTGCACTATCTGCGCACCGAGCTACGCGGCGGCGCGTATTTGGGCCTGTTCCAGGGTGTGACAGCGTCGTTCCGCGGCAGCGCCGGCTACATCTTCGGATGGGGCGGCGACGAGATCCGCATCAACGATCGTTTCTTCAAGGGCGGCGCGTCATTCCGAGGCTTTGACGTGGCCGGCATTGGTCCGCGCGTCATCACGGAGGACACAACGACGACCGGCGAAGTGTCCCGTTCTGCTGGCGATGCTTTGGGCGGTAATCTTTATGCCATCGGGACAATCGAAGTGACGTTCCCACTTGGGCTGCCGGAGTCGTTTGGGCTTTCAAGCGCGGCGTTCGTCGATTTCGGCGGCTTGGGCATGCTTGATGACGGTGCGAAAACGCCAAGCGCGGCATACGGCATCGGCGGAGGCGTCATTCGCCGCAATATCGTTGAAGACAATTTCGCGCTTCGCGCTGCGGCGGGCCTCAGTCTTTATTGGGATAGCCCATTTGGGCCTGTGCAATTCGACTTTGCACAGCCGATCCAAAGTGAGGACTATGACGACGAAGAAGCATTCCGCTTCTCCACTCGTACGCGTTTCTGATTTTCCACGCACGAAAGGCGCTTTATGCGTTTCCTAAAATATATGGCCCTCGCGGCCGGATTGGCGCTGGCTGTTCCGGCTCCCGCCGCGCATGCACAACGCGCTGGCTCCGTCATCGTGATGGATTATGAGCGCGTGCTCACGACATCGACGGCTGGCCGTGATGTTGAAACCAAGCTGCGGCAAATTGCGGAGCAGATGCAGGCTGAGCTTCGGCCGGAGCAGACCGCTGTTCAAACGGAAGCAACGAGCTTGCGTTCCGCGACGCAGGGCATGAACGCACAGCAGATCGAACGAAATAGCGCTTTGAATACTCGTGTGCAGGCGCTGAATCGCCGGGCGGAAACACTGCGTACGCAGGAAGTCACGCGCGCGCGCGATCTTGAGTACACGCGTCAGCAAGCCTTGCTTGAGTTCAATCGCCAGCTTCAGCCGATTGTCACGGATGTGATGAATTCTGCACGCGCTTCTGTCGTTATCGACCGCTCCAACGCGCAGATCGTGGGCGACGGGGTGGATGCGACCGATCAAATTGTCTCCCGCCTCAATCAGCGGGTGCAGACTATCAATGTGACGCGCCGTGCTGCGCCAACACAGCAACAGGCGCCTGCGGCGAACCAGTGATAGCGTGATGCGCGTGTCCGCTGTAGCTTAGGTTATGGCAGACGCGCGCTTTTACCTCGCCCTACCGCCGAAGACCGCAGCCGAATTGGCTGACGGGTTGGATATTGGCGGCGATACGCGGCGAGTTGTGACCGGCGTTGCGCCAGCTTCAAAGGCCGGTGCCGATGACCTTTGTTATCTCGAGGGCGCCCGGACGCCGCTTGAGCGCGCGCCGGGTATTTGCATTGTCGCGCCAAGCTCCGCGCATTTTGCACCTCATGCAGGCGCACTCATTCTGTCGGCGAAGCCTCGCGCCACATATGCGCGCATCGTCCCTAAGCTTTTCCAGCCGCGGATACATGAAGGCGAGGCTGCGATTCACCCGACCGCCCAATTAGAGGCTGGCGTTAAGCTGGGTCCTCACGTTGTAATCGGGCAAGGCGCGCAGATCGGAGCTGACAGTGTCATTGGGGCCAATACGGTGATTGGCCCAGGCGTGGCCGTAGGGCGGCGAGCGAATATCGGCGCCAATGCAACGATCGGATTTGCGCTCATTGGCGACGATGTACGGTTGCTGTCTGGCGTGGTCATTGGAGAGCCAGGCTTTGGCGTCGCTACGGACTCGCAAGGTCACGTTGATGTGCCGCATTTAGGCCGGGTGATCGTACAGGATCGCGTGACGATTGGCGCCAATTGCACCGTTGACCGCGGGATGTTCGACGACACGGTCATTGGTGAAGAAACCAAAATAGACAACCTCTCCCATATCGCGCACAGCGTATCGATCGGTAGGGGCTGTGTAATGGCCGCTTTTTTCGGAGTTGCAGGGTCATCGACGCTGGGTGACGGCGTCGTTGCGGGTGGCCGAGCCTCAGTCGCGGACCACCGGAAGATTGGCGATGGCGCTGTGCTTGCGGGTGGGGCTGGCGTGTTGCAAGACGTGCCTGCTGGCGAGACTTGGAGCGGTTATCCCGCTAAGCCTTTGCGGCGTTTTTTGAGAGAGCAGGCTTGGCTCTCGCGCAGAGCTTCAGGGATCAGGGATGGCGGAAGCGATCGGTGAAACTATCGGCATCGACGAGGTGATGGCGCGGCTGCCTCATCGCTATCCATTTCTTCTTGTCGATAAAGCGACTGAGTATATTCCGAACATATCGATCCGTGGGCACAAATGCGTAACGGTCAACGAGCCTTATTTTCCCGGACATTTTCCGGATGGACCGATGATGCCGGGCGTCTTGCAGATCGAAGCGGTCGCGCAGACCGGCGCGCTACTGATCTCGAAATCTCTGGAGCTGGATCCAGCCAAACACACGATTTTTTTTATGGCGGTTGAGAATGCGCGTTTCCGCCGTCCGGTGCGGCCTGGTGATGTGTTGGAAATGCCTGTTGAAGTCGTTTACGCGCGGCGGAACATCTTCAAGTTCCGCGGTCGCGGTGAAGTTGCGGGAGAGCTCGCTATCGAGTGCGAATTCGCTGCGATGCGAGGCGATCGCTAATGGCGAAAATTCATCCGACGGCGATTGTCGATGCATCTGTTGAATTTGGCGAAGACGTCGAAATTGGACCAGGCTGCATAGTCGGCCCGCACGTGAAAATCGGCGACCGCACACGACTTATCGCTCAAGTCTATATCGAAACCCATACTGAGATCGGGGCCGATTGTACGATCTATCCGTTCGCGTCGCTCGGCGCTCCACCGCAGGACACCTCGTACAAGGGCGAGCCAACACGCGTCGTGATTGGCGACAACAACGTGTTCCGCGAACATTGCTCGATCCATCGGGGGACGG
>JBEVOS010000216.1:0-5268 GCA_040507435.1 Caulobacterales bacterium
CCGCAGCGCCGCCTTCCGTCACCGCAATTTGGCGATGCTTAGCCCATCTTGCTTGGCCCGTTCCTTGACGGATTCCTCGCTGCGCGTGAGCACTTTGGCGATCGCTTTCAGCGACATGCCTTTCTTGGCGAGCGTATGCAGCTTCTGAAGCTCGTCGCTTTTCCACGGCTGCCGATGACGTTCGAATTTTTCCGCCATGACCTTCACGCGCCAAGGTGAGTTCTAAGCTTTTCCGTCCGACGCCCGCTTTTCGGCGCGTGCGCGGGAGGAAAGGTTCATATTGGTTTGCTCAAGCGCCAGCGCTTTTTCGAGCTCAACATATTCTGCCGCAACGAGGCTCGACTTCATCAACTTCCAGCCGCTCGCCGCCGTGCGCGCCATGCCGTTGGCGATTTCGAACGTCTTTTCACGCAGCTGCGCATCGGGAAAGACGCGCGTGAAGATGTCGTATTCCTTGGCCGTTTTCGCATCGAGCTTTTCGTTCATCATGAAAAGCTCGCGGGCTTTGGCCACACCCACATTCTTCGTCCAAAAATACGTCGCGCCATAATCGCCTGCGAGGCCCCAGCGCGCAAAGGCGGTGAGAAAAGTTGCGGACTCGGCCGCGAAGCGCAGATCGCATGCGCCGGCTACGCCAATACCTGCGCCCGCGACAGGGCCGTTGATCATTGCGATCGTAGGTTTCGGCATCGCATGCAGAAGACGCACAGCTTCTGGAAACGCGCGCTGTTCGCGGTTGGTCGTCGCGCCAGGCGGAGGCGCGCCGCCCGTCACGTCTCCGCCGGAGCAGAAGCCCCGCCCGGCGCCGGTAATGACAACGACGCGCGTTGCTTCATCATCGGCGGCTTTCGTCACCGCCTCTTCCAGCGCTTCGATCAATTCCCAGTTGAGCGCGTTGAGCGTGTCTGGCCGGTTCATCGTGATCAGACCGACGCGGTCAAACACCTCGTAATCGCAGACGCTCATCTTCCTTCACTCCCATACCATTTTATTTCGTTTCGCCCGCTATTCCGCGGACGAGGCAGAAGCTGCGTTTTCCTTTGCGAGCTTCGAATTGCGGCTGCCATAGAACCAGTAAACCAGAACGCCGATGATCGCGTAGGTGACGAGAATGCCAAGCGCGACCGGATCCTTTTCCACCTCGCCCGGCGCTCCCATCATGGCGCCCAGCAGATCAACGCCAATGCCTTTGGACAGAATATCGAGCAAGATCGGCCCCATCATCAGAACGACGCAGAAGAAAATCCCAAGGATCGGCGTGATCGGGTAAAGCGGCACTCTAAACGGACGCGCCAAATCAGGATGCGCGCGGCGCAGATACATCACGCTGATGCACACGATCGCGAAGGCAAGCGCGGTGCCGAGGCTCACCATATCGCCAAGCACGGAGAGCGGCAGAACGGCGGCCGCTATCGCGATAACGACGCCGAGCAGGACCGTGCCGGCGGCAGGTGTTTTGAAGCGCGCGTTGAGCTTCGAAAAAATTGCCGGCACGAGGCCGTCCTTCGACATTTGGTAGAACACACGCGTTTGCGCATAACAGAGCACCAACATCACTGAGGTGAGGCCTGTGAAAGCGCCAATCTTGATGACGAGCGCGAGCAAATTAAGCGAGCCCGCTTCGTTGAGGCTCCACGGAATGATCGCCCAGGTTGGATTCATGCGATCGATCGCAATCGCGATCGGCGCGCCGCCCGCGAGTTCGCGATACGGCACGACGCCAGTCATGACGAGCGCGACGATGATGTAAATCGCCGTGCAAATGAATAGCGAGCCAAGAATTCCGAGCGGCAAATCCTTTTGCGGATTGCGCGCCTCACCGGCCGCTGTCGAGACGGCTTCAAAGCCTACATAGGCGAAGAAAATGATCGAAGCCGCGCGCAACACGCCTTGAATGCCGAACTTAAAGCCGCCTTCGTTCTCAGGAATGAACGGCACCCAATTAGCGGGGTCGAGATAGAATGCGCCGATCGCTGCGAAAGCCAACAGCACCGTCACTTTGATCGCGACGATCACGTTGTTCACCTGCGCGCTTTCGTGCACGCCGATGCACAGCAACGCCGTCACCGCGAGAATGCCCACAGCGCCGACGAGATTGATCGTGGGATGGATTTGCAGCACGCCATCGGTGAATTGCAGCGTCGAGCTTTTGACCGCGAGCGGAATATTTATCCCGAATTCCTGCAGCAGCCCGACAGTGTGCGCATCGCCTGCGACGTAGGCCGTCCAGCCAGCAGCAACGGTGGACGCTGCAACGCCGTATTCAAGCAGCAACAGCCAGCCCATCGTCCACGCGAAGACTTCGCCGAGCGTTACGTAGGAATAAGTATAGGCCGAGCCGGGCACCGGCATGGTCGAGGCTAGCTCTGCGTAGCAAAGCCCCGCGAAGGTGCAGGCAAGACCCGCGATGATGAAGGAAATGACGACGCCGGGGCCTGCAAAGTTCGCGGCCGCCTGACCGGTAAGAACGAAGATACCCGCGCCAATGATGCACCCGACGCCGAGGCTTACAAGATTGGCCGGACCAAGCGTTCGTTTCAGTTCGCCCTGGTTGAACTCAGCTTGGATGTGATCGACCGTTTTCCTGCCGAACAATTGGCTTTTCGCCATGAGCGCCGCTCCCGCCGATGCGCGCCCCCGCCTGGCGCTGCTCCTGAAGGGGAAGCCTAGGCTGCGCCGGGATCGGGATGCAAGGCGCTCCCACGCCGAAGCGCGGGCGCTCGGCGGTAATTGCTGGAGAAGGCGACCCGCTGGCCGCTGCGCGGGCAATTGGGCTTGAAGCGGCCGCCCTGGATGCCGACAATGCCCGCAAGGGAGGCCAACAATGAAAAACACAATCGCGGCGATCGCGCTGCTCGCACTCGCCGCCTGCGGCCAGGCGCAAGACGCCACGAAGGAAGGCGACACGCCCGCGCAAAATACAGCCGCTTCCGGGCCAAATCTTTGCGAGGCGAAGGCCGAGAAGGTTTGGGTGGAGGTGAATGGCGCGAACTACACCGTGGAGGCCGCTACGGCGGGCCCCTCTTGCGCTGAAGCTGTTGCGACGTTGACGGTGCGCGGGCCGGAAGGCGTTTCGCTGCACCAATTCCGCGCGCCAGTTCAGCAGATCTTTGGCCTGCGGGATGCGGCTGATCCGGCGGCGATGCAAACGGAAGTGACTGCTTGGCTTGGACAGACGCCGCCTGCTCTCGCGAATACAGGAGGCGTGCCTGACTGGCGTGAAGTCAATCTTCAGCCGGACGTCAGCGAGTTTCCTTTTTACCCACAGGAAGGGATGGATCGCGCGACCTATCTTTCGATCCGCACGGCGCGCCTGCCGATGTTCTGCTTCGCGCAAGGGCGAGAAAGCATGAACTGCCTCTACCTAAAGGACGGCCAAGTCGCCCCCTACGGGTTGCAGACCTTTCCGGGCTGAGAGGCCGATCCGCGGGCTTGACCCAAGCCATTATTCTACAGTTTATCAATTTTCGCGCCCGCTCGAGGCGCATCGGAGGAAATTATGGCCGAAGCGGCAGTCGCGCCCCTACCTATTGTGCCCTACCTGAAAATTCCGGAGAGCGGCGCGCCTTATCTTGAAGGCATCAAGTGCAAAGCGTGCAGCGAGGTTTTCATCGGGCAAGGACGCCTGACCGCGGGCAAGCATGTTTGCCAGAAGTGCGGCGCTATCGAGCAGATGGAAACGGTTAAGCTCGGCAATACCGGCAAGCTCTATAATTACACCGTCGTGCATCGCAGCTTTCCTGGCGTGAAAACGCCATTCATCTCCGCGATCGTCGATCTCGATGGCGGCGGCTCCATTCGCGGCAATCTCATCAATGTCGAGCCGACGCCAGAAGCGATCAAATTCGATACGCCGGTGAAGGTTGTTTACGAGATTGCGCCCGCCAAGGACAAAGAAGGCAATTCCTATCTGTCCTATTACTTCACGCCTGCTTAGGAGACGCGCATATGGCAAACGACGTGTATGTCGTCGGAACCGACATGATTAAATTCGGCCGCTTCCCGAACCGGACGGTCGATGATTTGGGCGCGGAATCGGCGCTGGGAGCGCTCTCGGATGCGGGCCTCAAGATTCAAGATATTCAAGCACTCTATTGTTCGAACGTGTTTCAAGCGATGGGGGCTGTTGGCCAACGCGTTCTGAAGCAGATTGGGCAAACGGGCATTGAGGTGATGAACGTCACCAATGCGTGCGCTTCTGGCGCAACGGCGTTCCGCCTCGCCTATCTCGGCATCAAGTCCGGCGAGTATGAGTGCACGATGGCTGTCGGCGTCGAGCAGATGGGCTCTGGTCTGCAAGGCGGCGCGGGCGGCGCGGGCATGGCGATTTCGCCAGAAGGCATTCTCGGCTCAAACAGCAATCCTGCCGTGTTTGCGCATACGGGCCTTGAGCACACGCGGAAATATGGAACGACCTTCGCGCAATTTGCCCAGATTTCGGTGAAGAACCACCACCATTCCACACTGAATCCGAAGGCGATGTATCAGAAGGAAACACCGCTGGAAGAAGTGATGAGCTCAGAAATGATCTCATATCCGAACACGAAGCTGATGTGCTCGGTGAACGTCGACGGTTCGGCGGCGGCGATCCTGATGAGCGAGAAGGAAGTGAAGAAGCGCGGGCTGATGAGCCGCGCCGTGAAGGTGCGCGCCTCCGCACTTTCGAGCGAGCCCTACGTGACGCGCGACATCTCGATGCAAGATTTCAACGCCGCGACACGTCTTGCCGCCGACGCCGCGTATGAGCGCGGCAGCGTTGGGCCGGATGACATCAATCTCGTCGAATTGCACGACTGCTTCGCGACCGCGGAAATGGTGCATTACGAAAACCTCCGCCTCTGCAAAGATGGCGAAGCAGGCGCATTCCTCGATAGCGGGGCGACGACGCTTGGCGGCAAGGTGCCAGTGAACGTCTCAGGCGGCCTGCTCTCGAAGGGCCATCCGATCGGCGCAACTGGCGTCGCGAACGTCTATGAAATCGTGCAGCATCTGCGCGGCGAAGCGGGCGCGCGCCAAGTCGAAGGCGCGCGCATGGGCATGACGCACGTCGTTGGCATGGGCACGGCGTGCGCGGTGCATATTCTCGAAAAAGTCTGAGCGTATCTCTCTTCAGTTACGCGACGGCCGGGAGCGATCCCGGCCGTGTTTGTTTGGGCTATTCCGCCCCCCGGCGCCCCGCGACGCTCGGGTCGGCCAGCGTGGCCGGCAGGTCCGCCAGATTGTACAAGCCCGCCCACCGGCCCCCCACCCCTCCCCCCCCCCCCCCGC
>JBEVOS010000219.1:0-3308 GCA_040507435.1 Caulobacterales bacterium
AGCGGCGCAGGCGATCCGCGCTGCAAGATCGGCATTCTGATGGGCAAGACCGATCCGGAGCAAAAAACCTATACGCAGCAATCGCAAATCCTTGTGCCGATGGACACACCCGGCGTGAAGATTTTGCGCATGCTGCCGGTTTTCGGTTTTGACGACGCGCCACATGGCCATGGCGAAATCGTTTTCGATAATGTGCGCGTGCCCGCAGAAAATATTATCGGCGGCGAAGGCAAAGGATTTGAGATCAGCCAAGCGCGCCTCGGGCCGGGGCGCATTCATCATTGCATGCGTGCGATCGGCGCAACGGAAGTTGCACTTGAGCGTATGTGCCGCCGCCTGATGAGCCGCAAGGCGTTCGGCAAGCTCGTGTCCGATCAATCCCTGTGGGAGCATCGCGTCGCAAAGGCGCGTATCGATATCGAGATGACCCGGCTTCTGTGCCTGAAAGCTGCGTATATGATGGATATTGCCGGCAACAAGCTCGCACGCGCCGAGATCGCCATGATCAAGATTCAGGCTCCTACGATGGCCGTGAGGATTATCGATGACGCCATCCAAGCCTGGGGCGGCGCCGGCGTGACGACTGACGCTGAGCTTGCTTCACTCTACGCTTGGCAGCGCGCGATGCGCATTTTCGATGGCCCTGACGAAGTGCACGAGCGCACGCTTGCGCGGATCGAATTCGGTAAGCATGCCGGGGACGCACAAAAAGATGCTGAGGCGCTCGCCGCACGCATGCGCGCGCCGGTTTAGCCGGTCCCGATGCTGTTTTATGCTTGGATCGCGGCTGCGCTTGCTCTCTCTGTGATGGGCGCCATTGCGCTGCGGTCGCTATGCGATCCGAAATGGGGCGCAAAGCTTGTGCGTTTGCGCGACGATCCGAACCATCCCGGCGGCTTTGCTGAGTTTCGCGCAACGTTCGGCGGTGTTTTTTTCGCGAGTCACGCCGCTGCGATTTTGTTGATCGTGCAATATGTGCGCACCGAACGCGATCAGTGGGGAATCTACGCGAGCGGCGCTGTGCTGGTGCTTGGCGCGGCTTATGCTGGCGCGGCGTTTGGGCGGGTCTTGTCAATGTTTTTCGATAAGACACGCACTCCGTCGAACATTTCGTCGACGGCGTTCGAGGCGGGCGCTGCACTAATGTTGTGGGCGCCGTGGATTATCGGATTGTTCGGACCGTTTCAGTAGGCGTCAGAAATCGTTGATGCTTAAGTCTGCGCGGCGCGGCCACGCATTTTGTGGAAGCCCGCACGCCGCAGTATCGAATACGCCTCGCGTTAGAATGACGGCGTTGGTTGGCGTTTCTTCCACGCGTACGCTTTCTATTTCGAATGGCAGATTGTCGGCGCGCAGATAGGCGTCGAGCTTGAGCCAGAATACGGCGGCGAGCGCTTCGGTTGTCGGATCGCCTTCGAATGTCATGATGCGCTGGAGGCGATCGGGCTCTTCCTGACGGAAGAATGCGATCAGAGGATCTTCGCTGTTGAGCTGAAGCGCGTGGTCGACTTCGTTATCGATCCAGCTGTGCCAACGGGATTTGACGTCCTCAAACGTCGCCAAGCTGTTTGCGCCGCCAAACCGGAATGGGCTTTCCGGGGCCAGCCGGATGGTCACGATCTCGTTATGGCCGTGAGGGACAATGCATTTGGACGACGGATCGGCTAGGAGCCGGTGCGCCATCGCATAGCGGCGCGTGAATTCGAACGCGGCCATGGGAAACCAACCTTTCAGGCTAACCCGCAGAACAGACGGGCGCCGGGCGCGCTTCTAGTGCAAGATGAGCGCTGATTGAAGCGGGGGCTGCCGTTCGGGGTTTCCGCAAACGAGCACTCGCGTACCGCCCCTCAATCGGGTAGGCGTTTGGAATGAGCGCGAATGCGCCGCCAGGGAGGTCATTGTTAATGGCGAAAAGCCGCGTCTACGCGATCATGTTCGTGCTCCTCCTTGTCGAGGTGCTGAGTTCGCTCGAAAGCAGCATGATCATGTCGGCGTTGCCGCGGATCGTGCTTGAGGGCGGCGATGTGGCGACGGCGGGCTGGCTCGTGACGGCGTTCACGCTTGTCGGCGCGGCGACCGCTGCGATTGGGGCGCGCCTTGGAGATATGTTCGGGCGGCGCAGATTGCTGCTGGCTATCGTTGCGATTTGCGCCGTCGGATCGGCGATCAGCGCGCTTTCGACAGATTTCGGCGTCATTGTTTTCGGACGGGCGTTGCAGGGCGTGTCGGGCGCTATTCTTCCTCTGTGCTACGGCATTACGCGCGAAACCGTTCTGGAAAAGCATGCGCCGATGTGGATCGGCGTGATCACTGGCGGATATGCGCTGGCGTCAGGCGTGGGGTATATCTTCGGCGGTTTTCTTGCCGATACAGGCCATTGGCGCGGAATTTTCGAATTCACGGCTATCTATGCAGTTTGTATTTTGCCGCTGCTGTTTTTCGTCGTGCCTGAATCAACTCGTACAGCGCCCTCGGAAAAATTCGACGTGATTGGCGCCGTGCTGCTGGCGCCTGCGATCGCCGCCATTCTTTACGGGATCACGAACGGCTCGCGCGTAGGCTGGGATGCCGGTTCGACTTGGCTCTTCATCTTCGCAGGCGTCGCCGCGCTGGCGTTTTGGACATTTTACGAGCTCAATCACAAATCGCCGCTGATCAATTTGCGACTGCTGAGGCATCCGTCCGTTGCGATGGGCAATATCGCAGGCGCGGTTTCCGCTTTCGGCGTGATGCAGCTGCCGCTCGTGACGATGATGATATTGCAGCAGCCGCGCTTGGATGGCGTGGGGCTTGCCGTTTCCGCGACAGTCGCAGGCTTTATCAAGCTGCCGTCGAACATTCTCGCGCTATTTGCCGCTTCCTTCGGAGGGTATCTCTCGGGAAAATATAGCGGGCGTTTTGGCATTTTGGTTGGCTCGGCGATTTGCGCCGTTGCTTGGACGTTTCTCTTGTTCTTCCACGATAGCGTGCCGCTTATCGTTGTGGGCGTCATGGTTTGTGCGTTCGGCTCGTCGATGCTTCTTGCGGCGGTGCCCAATCAGGTGCTTGAGGGCGCGCCGATCGAGCGCAGCAGCGAGGTGACGGGCATGTCGTCCGTGATCCGCTCCATGGGCGGGGCGGTTGGCGTTCAGGTCATCGCGGTCATGCTTGCGAGTTCGCAAGTGACAGATCCCGTATCGGGGTCGGCGTTTCCTTCTCAATCGGCGTATCAGCTGACATTCGCGGTTGTTGCGGCGAGCGCTTTACTTATTTGCGCGCTTTGTTTGTTCGTGGGCGGCAAATCCCGTGCGCCCGCGTCTGCGACGTTG
>JBEVOS010000227.1:0-6509 GCA_040507435.1 Caulobacterales bacterium
GCGGGGGGCGCCCCCGCAGCTGTAGGCGGAGCTGAATCCGCGGAGGGGTCGGGCGCGTTTGGGGGGGGGGCTTGCGGTGGGGTCGTCCGCGGCGCTGCTTTTTCCGCGGGCGCTTGAACAACGGCTGGGGCGGGCGGCGCTTGTCTGCGGGGCGATCCGCCTGACGTGACGATCAGGAGGATGACCGCGCCCGCTGCGAAGCCGACCCAGAAACTCATCCATTGAAAGCGCGCGCGTTCTTCCGGCGCAGGGCCTTGCTGGACGCGCTTGGCCGCGCCTTCGAGGGCGGCGAGCGTTGCTGGCAAGCGGCGTAGGGTTGCAACACCATCCATCGCTTCGCGGAAGCCGCGTTTGGCTGCGCCTTCGACGCCAAGCTCTCGTGCGACCCAGCGTTCGACGATCGGGCGCGCCGCGCCCCACATGTCGTGATGTGAATCGAGCACGCGCGCGACGCCTTCGACTTGCACCATGGTTTTTTGCAGCAGCACGAGTTCCGGCCGCAGGTGCATGCCGAACATGTGCGTCACGTCGAACAATTGCAGCAGGAGGCGGCTCATCGAGATCGATTCAGCAGTGCGCCCGAAGATCGGTTCGCCGATGGCGCGCAAGGCTTGCGCAAACTCATCGACGGAGAAACGCTCCGGCACATAGCCTGCTTCCACATGAACTTCGGCCACGCGTTTGTAATCTCGGCGCAGGAAGCCGTAGAGAATTTCGGCGAGATAGCGCCGTTCCTTATCACCGATGCGGCCCATAATGCCGAAGTCGACGACCCAGAGTTTATGATCCTTGCCATAGATGAGGTTTCCCTCATGCATGTCGGCGTGAAAGAAACCGTAATCGAGCGCCGCCGCGAGAAAGCCGCGTGTTAAAGCAATAGCCAGCGCTGGGCGATCTGCGCCGGCGCGATCAAGCGCGCGCGTATCCGTGAGCGGGACGCCTTCGATCCATTGCAGCGTCATCACGCGCTTTGCGGAGCGCGACCAATCGATTTCGGGCACAGCGAGGAAGCCGTCCTTCGCCGCGACTTCACGAAACTCTGCGGCGGCGCCCGCTTCAAGCCGCAAATCCAATTCGCGTTCGAGCGCGCTTGAAACCGTTTCAACGAATTGCACGGGTTCCAATCGGCGCGAGCGCCGCGAAAAGAACTCGACGGTTTGAGCGGCGAATTTAAGCGCCGACAATTCTTTTTCGAGTTTGCGCTCGATGCGCGGGCGCAAAACTTTGATTGCGACGATGCCCTCGCTGTGTGGCAGGATCGCTTGATGCACTTGTGCGATCGAGGCTGCGGCCATCGGATCAGAGATCACGCCGAACAATGATTCCGTCGCGCCCAATTCAGAATTGATCGTGTCCAGCGCGACGTTACGGGAGAATGGCGGCAGGCGATCCTTCAAGCGTCCGAGATCTTGTGCGGCGGTCACGCCGATCATGTCCGGGCGGGTCGCGAGAAACTGGCCGAATTTCACGTAAGCGGGGCCGAGCTTTTCGAGCGCCATGGCGAGGCGCGCGCCGACTGTTTTCGGGCGACGGCGGCGCACGATGGGGCGCAGCGCTGTGTGTGTCGCGCGCACCCAGAGCGGATAGCGGTCGTAATATTCTCCTGGCAGCAAAGCGTCATAGCGGGCGAGCGTGAGCGCGGCCCGTAGAAGACGCCAAAGATGCGCGATCCAAGAAAACATAATTAGACTGCCCAGCCCCAATGCAGCGCACAAACGCCGCCTGCGAGGTTGCGGTACCCCGCCCGTGAAAATCCTGCGTCGCGGATCATAGCTAAAAAGGTTTCCTGATCTGGAAACCTGCGGATGCTTTCGACCAGATAGCGATAGCTTTCCGAATCCTTAGCGAGAACGCCGCCGATCGCTGGAATGGCTTTGAACGAATAGGCGTCATAAAGAGTCGTGAGGCCGCCGATCGCGAATTGTGAAAACTCAAGGCAGAGAAAACGTCCGCCTGGTTTCAGCGTGCGGCGCGCTTCGCGGAGCACGGCTGGAATGTCGGTGCAATTACGGATGCCGAAGCTGATGACGTAAGCGTCCGCGTACCCGTTTTCGAACGGTAAGTGCTCTGCGTCCGCCTCGACCCATTGGAGACCATCGTCGCCCCGCGCGCGGCCTGCGGCGAGCATTTCGGCGTTCACATCGACAACGTGGATTTTTGCTGGCGCGCGGTTGCGCCGGAGTGCGGCCGCATCGGCCAATTTCTTAAGACGCCGCGAGATGTCGCCCGTGCCGCCCGCGACGTCGAGGATGATCTCACCTGGCTGGGGGTTAAGCCTGGCGGCGGCGGCGTCCTTCCAGAGACGATGCAGCCCCATACTCATGGCGTCGTTCATCAGGTCGTATTTGGGCGCGACGCTATCGAAGACGGCGCGGACGCGGCCGGCTTTTTCCTCGCGAGGGACTTCTTGGAAGCCGAAGGAGGCGGTCTCGTTCTGCGGGGCGCGATCAGGCGAAGGCATAGGCGGACCATAGCGGGGCGGAAGGGAAGGCGCTATGCGGCTGCATGGCTTTCCCTTTTCTTTACCGCAGCTTGAGCCATGCCTGAATTGCCGGAAGTCGAGACCGTCCGGCGTGGGCTCGCACCGGTTCTGGAGGGGCGGCGAATCGTTGCGGCTGAGGCGCGGCGGCCAGATTTGCGCTTTCCGCTGCCGCTGAATTTTGCCGCGCGGCTCACTGGCCGGCGGGTCGTGACGTTGCGGCGGCGCGCGAAATACCTCCTGGCGGACCTCGATAACGGCATGGTCTGGCTTACGCATCTTGGGATGAGCGGGCGCTGGACGATCTTGGCGAAGGGAAAGGAAGCGCCTGGCGGCTTCTATTATGCCGGCGCGCCAAATCCCACTCATACGCATGTCGTGCTGGAGACGGATGCGCCCGCGTTGCTTGAATATAATGACCCCCGGCGCTTCGGTTACATGGATCTGATCCCTGCTGCGCATCTTGAAGATCACCTCTATTTCAAAGGGATGGGCCCGGAGCCGCTGGGAAATGCGTTCAACGCCGGCCATCTCGTTGCGGCTTTTCGAGGCAAGAAGACAAGCGTGAAGGCGGCGTTGCTCGATCAGCGGGTCGTGGCTGGCCTGGGCAATATCTATGTGTGTGAGGCGCTGCATCGGGCGGCGATCTCGCCGAAGCGGCTGGCGGGCAGCATTTCTGCGGCCCGGTTGGAGGCTCTGGCGGCGGCAGTACGCGAGACATTGGCGGAAGCGATCGAGGCGGGCGGTTCCTCCATCAGCGATTATGCGGCTGCGGATGGCGCGCTCGGCTATTTCCAGCATCGGTTTCGCGTTTACGACCGGGAGGGAAAACCGTGCCCGCGCTGCGGCGCGCTCATCAAACGGATCGTGCAGACGGGACGATCAACTTTCTATTGCTCCGCGTGCCAGCGCTAAGCCGCGATTTGATAAGTCTTGATTGCGCTCGCGTCCCGGCGCATTCCCTCCGCCCATGACCTACAAAACCATTCTTGCCGAAACCCAGGGCGCGGTCGCGCTGATCCGTCTCAACCGCCCAGAGGCGCTGAACGCGCTCAATTCGGAGCTGATGGGCGAATTGAACCAGGCCCTCGATGGTTTCGAAGCGGATCGCAGCATCGGCGCAATTGTCATTACGGGCTCTGAGCGCGCGTTCGCGGCGGGCGCTGACATCAAAGAGATGCAGAGCCTTTCCTTCGCGGAAGCGTATGTCGGCGATTTCATAGGGTCGTGGGAACGGCTCACGCGCTGCCGCAAGCCTACAATCGCCGCCGTGGCCGGTTTTGCTCTGGGTGGCGGCTGCGAGCTCGCCATGATGTGCGACATGATCTTCGCCGCGGATACCGCAAAGTTTGGTCAGCCGGAAATCAAGCTTGGCGTCATTCCCGGCGCCGGCGGCACGCAGCGGCTTACGCGCGCGATCGGCAAGGCGAAGGCGATGGATCTTTGTTTGACTGGCCGGAACATGAGCGCCGAGGAGGCGGAGAAGGCTGGCCTCGTGGCCCGCATTATCCCTGCTGACAAGCTGATCGAAGAAACAATGGCGGCGGCGAAGGCGATCGCTTCTTATTCGTTGCCGTCTCTCATGTCGTGCAAAGAGAGCGTCAATCGCGCGTTCGAGACCACTTTGGCGGAAGGCGTTAAGTTTGAGCGCCGTGCGTTCCAGTCGCTGTTCGCCACGGCCGATCAGAAGGAAGGCATGGTGGCGTTTGTCGAGAAGCGGCCGGCGAAATTCACACATAGCTGATCAGGCGGCGCACGGTTCTTGCCGGAAGCGAATTGACCTTCCGAAGGCCCGGCGCTATAGCCCCGCCCTTCGCTTGGAAGCAAAGACAGATTCATGGCCAATACCTCGTCCGCAAAGAAAGCCATCCGCCGCGACATCCGCCGCACCGAAGTGAACGGCGCGCGCACGTCACGGGTGCGTACTTTCTGGCGGAAGGTCGAAGAGGCGATCGCCTCCGGCGACGCGAAGGCCGCCCAAGCCGCCCTCGTCCAGGCTGAGTCTGAAACCATGCGTGGCGCGTCGCACGGCGTTCTCCACAAAAACACTGCGTCGCGTAAAGTGTCGCGTCTCGCCAAGCGCGTGAAGGCTCTCCAAGCCTAAATTGACGGTTTTATAACTGTCTGCCGGCCTCCTTGAGGCCGGAATTTCCAAGCTTTTCAGTGCCGAAACGAGGCGTAGTTTGGGCCTCAGGGATGATCCGCATTCGGAGGAATGCGGGTCTTTTTTTATGCCTATTTCGTTTGTTCGATTATGGCTTATGCTATTGAAAACTATGAATTTTTTACCGAACTGTATTAAACTGCGGCAATCTTCGTTAATCCTACGTTTTCATTCTTGCGTTCGCCGGATTGGAGGCTAATAGTTCGCCTCGTCGGGGAGCACGCAGCCCAGACCATCCGTTTCGAAAGTAGGCGCGAAAGCGTCGGGGGTCGCACACGCGATTCTCGAAACGGGGGAGGCGTGTCTACCCGCCGGGGCTGGCTGGATCGGGGATTTCGCTGGGGCGGAATTCCCATAACCAAACGGGGGCAATTTGTGTTTCAGAGCGATGATGAGGCGCGCCGTGTGGCGGCGGGCCACGGTGCTGCTCATGCGTATTCAAGCGTCCGAAAGGAATTGCTTACGGAGTTCGGCGCGGATTTTTTCCGCTCCTATGTCGATAGGCTTCGCTACATCGCTGAGTTGAACGGCGAGGTGGTTTTCGCGGCGGAGACGAGCTTTGCGCGGGATCGGCTTGCGGAGCGCGCGAAGGACCGTCTGGAAGCGCGCCTTCGTGTCTACCACCCCGGCTTTGAGCGCGTTGTGATCTACACCGAGCGCGAGCTGCCGGAGGATCTGCGGTCAGAGATTTCGCACGCGGCGAATCCCTCTGACGAGCCGTGTGTCGCGGCGCCCTCCCGGCACCAGCTTTCCTACGAGTTCGAGACGTTTTGCGTCGACCAGACCAATTTTCGTGCGCATGCGATTGCTCAAATGATCGCTTCTGGCGCTGGGATGGCGTTTCCGTTGACGCTGATCTACGGGCAGCCTGGCGCGGGGAAGACGCACCTCCTGAACGCGATCAAACACGCGATCAACGCGGGCGATTCCGGCCGCAAAGTGCTTCTTTTGTGGTCTCAAGAATTTCTGGAACATTTCCAATCGGCGCTTCACAAGAAGCGCGACAGCTCTGACTTCAAAGAGATGGTCCGTCAGCCACACGTGCTGCTGATCGACGATATCCAGCGCATCTTCGGCAAGAAAGCCACGGAAGAAGAGGCGCTCGCCACCATCGCGCTGGCCGTCAAAGAAGGCCGTCAGATCGTTTTGACCGCCGATACGACGGCGGACGGGATGAGTGGGCTCGATGAGCGCCTGCGGCGGCTCCTGAAGGGCGCCATGACATGCGAAGTTGGAGAGGCTGGCCCAGAATTGCGCCGCCGGATTCTTGAAATGCGGGTGGCTCACTACGCCCGCCATACGCCAGGCTTTTCTGTTGCGCCGGAAGCCTTGGACATGATCGCGGAGCGCCTGCCGGTGAGCGGGCGTGAGCTCGACGGCGCTGTCGGACAATTGCTTCTTGAAACAAAAATCACTGGAGAACTGCACGTGACCACTGAAGTCGCCGAGACCGCACTGCAGGGCAAACTTGCGAACATGGCCGAAAAGCGCATCACGATTCAGCAGGTGCAGAAGTCTGTGGCCGCTCATTTCAACATGAGCGTTGATGAGCTTCTGGCCCGCACCCGCCAGCAAAATATCGCCCGGCCGCGCCAGATCGCGATGTATCTCGCGCTCAAGCTGGCGAAGCGCTCCTTGCCGTATACCGGTGATAAATTTGGCGGATTTGATCACACAACCGTAATGTTCGCGCGCAACAAGTTCGAAAAGCTCTACACGACCGATCCGCTCGTAAAGGCGGAATTGGACGAAATCATGCGCCGCATCCGCCGTGACTCACAGGACTAGGGCGCGCGCCTTCTGACATCGAGTGAATATTTGTTGGGCCGGCGTATGTAGCGCCGGCCCAATGCTTTTTTCTTGCTG
>JBEVOS010000233.1:0-5315 GCA_040507435.1 Caulobacterales bacterium
GGCTTTGTGGGCTGGCGCGCCCTACAGGATACGCAGAACCAAGAAACGCCGGCAGAAACGGCGGTTATCGGCGGTGATCAAGAGGCTGCTACGGGTCCCGCTGGCGCGGCCGCCCAGCGCCACATTGAGATACGTGCCGTAGCGGAATCATGGCTCGAAGTCCGAGGCCCCGACGGCACGGTGTTTCTCTCTCGAACAATGAAACCAGGCGAAAGCTACAGCCCGGACCCAAGTCCGGGGTGGACGCTCCATGCACGCGACGGCGGCGCATTTCAGCTTTTCGTCGATGGAGAAAGCGCAGGGCCGTTGGGTTCTGCGGGTCTTCCGGTGCTGGGACGTCAAATCGACAGCATCGAAGCTTTGCCCCAGCCGGCGCTGTCAGCGGTTCGCCCGACTACAAGTGCGGTCGCTCCAGTGCGGGCGGTCAGCACCGCGCCTGCTGCGCCCGCATTGCCAGATCCTGGCCAGCCGGCGGATCAGACAGCGCCAGCGCCATCGGCGCCGGAACCAGCCGCACAAACAGCAGGGTAGGCGAGGGCCACGCGGCCAAGCGTCTCGCTGTGCCTATTTAGCATGCGCCGTCGTGTTCACGGCGGTGAAGGCCTATATAGCTAGCAACGACGCATCGATGGATCGGCGATGGATTCTGGCAATCACGACCTTCACCACATTCGGCCTTGGCGCCGCATAGAGCGTCGCCGCTCCAGGAAGATTATGGTCGGCTCAGTGCCTGTCGGCGGTGACGCGCCGATCACGGTGCAGTCGATGACGAATACGCGGACAGCGGACGCCGCCGCCACGATCGGCCAAGTGCGCAGGTTAGAGGAGGCGGGAGCCGATATCGTTCGCGTGTCCTGTCCTGACGAAGATTCTACTGCTGCTTTCCCGAAGATCGTAAAAGCCGCCCAGGTCCCAATCGTCGCGGACATTCATTTTCACTACAAGCGCGCGATTGAAGCCGCGGTTGGCGGCGCCGCCTGTCTTCGGATCAACCCCGGCAACATCGGCTCGAAAGACCGCATTCGTGACGTTGTACAGGCGGCAAAAGATCATGGCTGCGCCATCCGCATTGGCGTGAACGCCGGGTCGCTTGAGCAGCACTTACTGGAAAAATACGGCGAGCCGTGCCCTGACGCGATGGTTGAAAGCGCGCTCTTTCATGCCGCCATCCTCGAGGAACACGACTTCCGCGAGTACAAAATCAGCGTGAAGGCGTCAGATGTTTTTTTGACCGCCGCCGCCTACCAGGCGCTCGCGGACGCGACGGACGCGCCGCTGCATCTCGGCGTTACAGAAGCTGGCGCGCTACGCACCGGAACAGTCAAATCCGCCATAGGAATGGGATCGCTGTTGTGGGCGGGCATCGGCGATACGATCCGCGTTTCTCTTGCCGCCGACCCTGTCGAAGAAGTTAAAGTCGGCCACGATCTACTAAAGTCGCTCGGCCTACGGTCACGCGGCGTTACTATAATCGCATGCCCGTCCTGCGCGCGTCAGGGCTTTAATGTGATCGAGACAGTGGAGGCGCTAGAGCAGCGCCTTTCCCATATATCGCAACCGATTTCGTTATCGATCATAGGCTGCGTTGTGAACGGACCTGGCGAGGCGCTGATGACCGACATCGGCTTTACAGGCGGCGGTAAGGGCTCGGGCATGGTCTATGTCGGAGGAAAGCCCGACCATAAAATGGACAATGAGGGTATGATTGACCACATTGTCGCGTTGGTGGAAGCACGCGCGGAAGCGCTGAACCCACGCGGCGATCCCACGAACACGGTGGCTCCTAAAACGCTTGCGTGACGCTAAGGTCATCGTTAAGGCGCCCGTAGCTGAGCACAGGAGAGCGACATGTCTGCTGACGGCAAATGGAACGTGACTTTAAATACGCCTTTGGGTCAGCAAAACGCTGAGATCACGATTAAGTCTGAAGGGGCGAACTTCACGGGCAGCGCGCAATTGCAGGGCAACACGCAGGATATCGCGGGAAGCGTCGACGGCGATACGCTGACGTGGAAGGTGAGCATTACGCAGCCTATGCCGCTCACGCTAGACTTCACCGCCAAAATCGCCGGCGACGATATGGCGGGCAGCGCGAAAGCCGGCGCTTTTGGTTCATTCCCATTGACGGGAAAGCGGGCCTAATAGGCGTCGAATGATGCGCGGTTCGCGATATGTTAGAAAGCCGTGCAATGCTGCAGCAGCATATGGAAGATACTTACCGCTATCTCTTCGAGACAGCGCACAACGCGCTTCTAGAGGGTGGTAGTTTTGCGCCGTTTGGCGCGGGACTTCGCAGAAGCGGTGAGCAGATCCACACCAATGTAGATCTGTCGATCGACGCGTCAAAGCCGGAGGATCACATTTCGGGTCTCATCGCGGGCTTCCGCTTGGACGATCAAACCAACGGGCTGATCGCAGCGGGATTGGTGTTCGATGGGCAAATGAAGGATCGCGCCGGCGATCATGCGCGTGCGCTTTGCTTCCACATTGAGGTTGCGAATGGGCATGCTGTTGAAGTCATGGCGGCTTATCGGCGCGTTGAGGATGGCCGGATATCGTTTGACGATCCGCAAGTTACGCCGGTGCAGCCGGAAGTGTTCACCAACGTTGAGCCTATTTAGGCGGCTTTGTCTCATTCAACTAACCACACTAAACTAGCAACATGTCTCTCGCGCGGCTCGAAGGCCGCCTCTCACAAGCACTCGAACGTTTCCACTACGTCGAGTCCCGCCTTGCCGCAGCGGATGGCGGAGAGGTCGCACGGCTCGCCAAAGAACATGCAGACCTAAAACCGATCGCTGACGTGGTGCAGGCGCTTCACAGCACGCGCCAAGAAGAACGTGATCTCGACGCAATGCTCGCAGACCCTGACATGGGCGCGCTCGCGCGCGAAGATTTGGATCGCGTGAGAGAAAAACTCGCGGCGCTTGAACAACAGGCAAAGCTGCTTCTGATTCCGAGGGAGAAGGAAGAAGACGCGTCCGCCATTTTGGAAGTTCGCGCTGGCACGGGTGGAGAGGAAGCGGCGCTATTCGCTGGCGATCTCTTGCGTATGTATCAAAAATACGCCGCGCAACAGGGTTGGAAATTCGAGATCGAGTCCGCGAACGAAACCGGGTTAGGCGGTGTGAAAGAAGTCACAGCGAGCATAACGGGCGCTGGCGTTTTTGGCCGGCTGCGGTTTGAGAGCGGCGTTCATCGCGTACAGCGCGTCCCGGAAACGGAAGCTGGCGGACGTATTCATACCTCAGCGGCGACAGTCGCCGTGCTCCCGGAAGTTGATGCAGTCGATATCGTCATCAATGAAGGCGACATCCGTATCGATACAATGCGCGCGTCGGGGGCCGGCGGTCAGCACGTCAATAAAACCGACAGCGCAGTCCGCGTGACGCATTTTCCAACAGGAATCGTCATCGTCTTGGCTGAAAAATCGCAGCACCAGAACCGCGCGAATGCGATGAAAATTTTGCGGGCGCGGCTCTATGACCTTGAACGCGAAAAACGTGATGCGGCCCGCGCTGCAGACCGCAAAGGGCAAGTCGGTTCCGGCGACCGCAGCGAGCGCATTCGCACCTACAATTTTCCGCAGGGCCGTGTGACGGACCACCGCATCAATCTGACGGTCTACAATCTTCCGGAAGTGCTGAATGGCGCCGGCCTTGATCCAATCGTGGATGCGCTGATCGCCGAGGATCAAGCCGCCAAGCTCGCGGCATTGGAACAAGAATGACCGAAACGCTCGTCAGCGCGTGGCAAGCCGCACGTCTCGCACTGACGGCGGCGGGTATCGAGGAGCCGACGTTCGACGCGCGCCTGCTGCTGGAGGCGGGCGCCAGCATAAGGCGTCACGATATTCTGACAGATCCTCGGCGCATTCTGACGGATGATCAGGTCGCGCGCGTAACGGACTTGGTTGGGCGTCGCGTTCGGCGCGAGCCGATAAGCCAAATTCTGGGTGAAAAAGGATTCCGCACGATCGTCCTCAAAGTGACGCGTGATGTACTGACGCCACGGCCCGAAACGGAAGTTTTGGTTCACGCAGCGTTAGAAGCAATGCCGCAAGATACGCCGCTACGCGTGCTTGATTTTGGCGTGGGGTCCGGGGCGATCCTTTGCGCACTGCTCACGGAACGTCCTGGCGCAACCGGCTTGGGAATAGACACGAGCGAAGCGGCTTTACTCGTCGCACAAAGCAACATTGAAGCGCTGGGTCTCACCGAGCGCGCTAATGTGCGTCGAGGCGATTGGGGGGAGGGCGTTGATGGTGTGTTCGACGTCATCGTCGCCAATCCCCCCTACATACCAACAAACGAGATAGCGGCGCTTCAGCCGGAAGTGGCGTTGTACGAACCTCACTTAGCTTTGGATGGCGGCGCTGATGGTTTGGATGCTTATCGAACTCTCGCGCCACAAATCGCGCGTCTGCTTAAACCAGGCGGTCTAGCGGCGTTTGAAATAGGGGCCGGCCAAGATGAGGGCGTACGCGACATACTCTCAGCGGCGGGGCTGACGCCTGGGCATTTGTATAGGGACCTTTCCGGCATCCCTCGCGTTTGGACGGCGGCGCAATCTGGCGGCCTTTTCACCTCGACGTGAAAAATCCCTTGGATCGCTTGAGGGAAACGGCTAGCATCTTAGTCGCGGAATCGCCGCCCCAGCCGTTGATAGGTTCAACGTGAGGCGACTTCGGAGGCGGATGCGCTTATACACCGCCCCCACGTAAGAAGCTGAAGATGCAAGCATGTGCGTCGGAGGCGAGCGTGGCGAGCGTAATAGCCGAATGAACTGGCAGGACGGATGGAGCGAGACGGTATCGTCAAGCAACCGCCAGCCTAGAAGAGCGGCATCTGGAATGGCTGCGCGCCCGGGGCGGCGCAGGGCCGGAGCTTTAAGGTGAACCACCATATGAAGCGTCAGCGTGGCCGTGGCGGCCAGCGTAAGCCCGGCGGCCATCAGCCGAACCGGTCTTTTGACAGCAACGGTCCCGACGTGAAAGTGCGCGGGCCTGCTTCGCACATTTATGAAAAATATATGCAGCTCGCACGCGACGCGACATCGGCGGGCGATCGGGTTCAAGCCGAAAATTATTTGCAGCACGCTGAGCATTATTATCGAGTGTTGCGCGCCATGCAGCCTGTCGCGCCGCCGCCGCAGGTCGCGGATCGGTTTGGCGATGACCTAGACTTCGACGGCGACGAAGACGGTGAACGAATGGAAGGCGCTGAGGGCGAAGGCTCTCGCGGTGAGCATCAGCACCAGCCGCGGGAATATCAGCAGCGCGATTATCAACAGCGCGACCGCCGTGATTATCAGCA
>JBEVOS010000257.1:0-14087 GCA_040507435.1 Caulobacterales bacterium
GCTCCCCGAATCCCAGTGTGGACGGTTCTTGATTCGGGTCGTAACGGCAAATCCGCCGCCTGGCGAGAGGCCGCCTCGCCGCACATGACAGCAAATAAAAACGCGGCGGTTTCGGGCCGCCGCGTTTCCAGAACCAGATCTAAGCGCCGGCTGGAGCTGGATCGCCCCACCCCCCGCCGCGGCGGGGCTCAGGTGCATCGTCCACATCCGTCACTGGCAAGGCAGGCGCTGGCGGCAGCGGCGCGGATGGAGTGTCATCCGGGCGGTTCAATTTATCGCCGCGCAGAATGATCGCGATTTCTTCGCCGGAGAGCGTTTCGTATTCGAGGAGCGCTTCGGACAGACGCTTATGCTCCTCCGCTTTCTCGGTGAGGATGCGTTTGGCTTCTTGATAGCCTTCATCGACCAAGCGGCGGACTTCCGCATCAATCTTGCGCGCGGTTTCTTCCGAGACGTTTTGCGTGCGCGACACGGAATGGCCGAGGAACACTTCCTCTTGATTGTCGCCGTAGGATACGAGGCCAAGCTCATCCGAATAGCCCCAGCGCGTCACCATGTTGCGTGCGAGGCCAGTGGCGGCCTGAATATCCGACGACGCGCCCGAGGTGATGTTGCGCTTGCCAAAGATCAACTCTTCGGCGACGCGCCCGCCCATCATGACAGCCAGACGGCTCGTCATTTGTTCGTAGCTCATCGAATAGCGATCGCCTTCCGGCAATTGCATCACCATGCCGAGAGCGCGGCCGCGCGGCACGATCGTGGCTTTGTGAACCGGATCGCTCTCAGGCACGAACAGCGCGACGATGGCGTGGCCGCCTTCGTGGAACGCGGTGAGCTTCTTTTCCTTTTCACTCATCGCCATGGAGCGGCGCTCCGCGCCCATCATGACTTTATCTTTCGCGTCTTCGAACTCACGGCCGGTAACGACGCGCTTGCCGCGCCGCGCCGCAAGCAAAGCAGCTTCGTTGACGAGATTGGCGAGATCGGCGCCGGAGAAACCTGGTGTGCCGCGTGCGATGGTTTTGAGATCGACGTCCTGTGCGACCGGCACATTCTTGGTGTGGACTTTGAGAATCTTCTCGCGGCCGGTGACATCGGGATTGGGCACGACGACCTGACGGTCAAAGCGGCCCGGACGCAGCAAAGCTGGATCAAGAACGTCGGGACGGTTCGTCGCCGCGATCAGGATGATGCCCTCATTGGCTTCGAAGCCATCCATTTCGACAAGCAATTGGTTGAGGGTCTGTTCGCGCTCATCGTTGCCGCCGCCGAGGCCCGCGCCACGATGGCGGCCGACCGCGTCGATTTCGTCGATGAAGATGATGCACGGCGCATTCTTCTTCGCTTGCTCGAACATGTCGCGGACACGGCTCGCGCCGACGCCGACGAACATTTCAACGAAGTCCGAACCGGAAATCGTGAAGAACGGCACATTGGCTTCGCCAGCGATCGCGCGCGCAAGCAGCGTCTTACCCGTTCCAGGCGGGCCCACGAGCAGAGCTCCTTTAGGAATTTTGCCGCCAAGGCGCTGAAACTTGCCGGGATCCTTCAGGAATTCGACGATTTCGCCGAGTTCTTCCTTGGCTTCATCGATGCCAGCGACATCTTCAAACGTGATGCGGCCCTTGGCTTCGGTGAGCAGCTTGGCTTTCGAGCGGCCAAAGCCCATCGCGCCCCTGCCGCCAGACTGCATCTGGCGCATGAAGAAGAACCACGCGCCGATCAGCAGCAACATCGGCAGCGCACCGATCAGGATGTCGATAAGCGTGGGACCAGTCTTCGGCGGATCGGCGGCTACGGCCACGTTCGACGTCACAGCCTTGGCGACGACTTCGTCCATCGTGCCGGCCGGCGTGTAGGTCACGAAGGCTTTATTGTCCCGCGTGCGGCCAGTGATCGTTTCACCGCGCGTATTGATCGAGGCGACCTGCCCGTTCTGCATGCCCGTCATGAGCTGCGAGTAAGACCAAGTCTCGGCGTTCCGGTCACGCTGGGGACCCTGGAGAGCCATAAACAGGACGACCAAAACGAGGGCGATAATCCCCCAAATCAGCGGCGTTCTAATCGGCATTCTTTTTGACCTTCGGTCGCGCGCGGCCTTCCGGCCAGGCTTCTCGGTTGGACTTCCCGTTAAATAGGGAGGCGCCGCCGCCCCGTTAACACCCCCTTATGGCATGCCCGGTGTCAAAGTGGGGTGAACAGGATGTGAGAAATGTGCGGTTCGATGAGCCAGCGGGCGCGAATTCGCCCCTGCGCCTCCGCCGCGTGCAGCCGCCATTCCTCTCCTTCCGGGGTCAGAACGACCGGAGCGCCGGTATCATGGTGATGCACAGCGAGGGTGACGGTCTCGTTCGCCGTGATCTCGACCCGATTATCCCAGACGCAGACTTCCCCCGCCGCGAGCGTCACGCGGCGCAAGCCAGGACGCCCCCGCCGTCCGTGCACCTCGCCGGAATCCCGGCAAAAGCGCACCCCCCCAGCCACTGGCCGCAAGCGCACGCCGGAAAAAGTAGCGCCCCGAAACTGCCCTCGCTCTAACTCGTCGAGCAACGCGCTGACGCGGCCAAGGTCCGGGGTCGGGTTACGGCCAGCCACGGCGGCGCAAAGCGCGGCGATCGCACGAAGCCGCGTCGCTCTGCCTGCGCCGCCATAGGTCCGCAAGACGACATGATCCGCTTCGAGCGTCACTGCATCTTTGAGCCAAGCGCGCGCTTCGCGATCATCTTCCGCAGCAAAAGGGCGCAAGAGCGCCGCTAAATCTGCGAGGCGATCCGCGAGTTCGGGGGACTCCACCAACGCACGCCGCGCACGTACGCGTTCGAAGGCGTCGTTTTCGTTCGATGGGTCTTCGATCCATTCAAGCCCACGCGCACCCAGCCAATTGCGCAAAGCCCTACGATGCGTCGCGAGCAACGGACGGGTAAGAGTCAGATTAAGCCCTTCGGGCCAAAGCGGCGCGGGCGCGATAGGCGCCATCCCCGCAAGGCCGCGCCAATCGGCGCGTTCCTCACGAACACGCGCAGCGAACGCTGCATCAGGCTGAGTGCGGGAGATTTGCCCCGCCAAATCCGCATCGTCAGCGTTGCGCGACGCGCGCATATAGAGCGTCTCGGCTTGATCGTCGCGCGTATGCCCGGCCGCAATCGCTTTTCCGCCATGCGCGCGCGCAACAGCGCAAAGACGCATATATCGCGCGCGCCGCAGCGTTTCTTGCGAGACTTTCTTCAACGCACCGAGCTTCTCGACGATCGCACGCACGCCGGCTCTCTCTGCGAAAGATGCGGCGAGCCGTGCTTCATTCGCCGCCTCTGCGCGTACGCCATGATCGATCACGCATGCGATCAGGCGTTCGCGCGGTCCGCTCGCCGCGAGCGCGTGAAGCAACGATACTGAATCCCCTCCGCCCGAAAGCGCGATCAAGAGCGGCCCATCGCCCGCGCTTGCCCACGCAGCTTTCAGAGCGTCCTCGCTCAAGCCTTCTGGTAGTTCCGCCATATCCGCCGCCGACGTATGAGGCGCAGCTATGTCGTAAAACTGTCGTGGCGGAAACTAAACTTTAGCCGGCGGGACAACTCAGCGCGCGGCTTTCCCGTGCAGCCAGATCACGCACCGCGCGCGAAGCGTTCGGGTATCGCCGCGGCAGATCCCGGTAAGCGGCGCAGGCCTGACTTGTCCGCTCAAGGCCGCCAAGCGCCATTCCGAGCCGCACCAGCGCTTCCGGCGCCCGCGCGCCGTTCGGGTAGCGGTTGAGATAGTCGAGAAAACCCGAAGCCGCAGGCTGGTAACTATTCCGCGCGAGCAGAGTGAAAGGGTGCCAAAAGCGTGCATCGCCAGCGGTTTCTGCGTTTGGATAATCACGCAGGAAATCCGAGAACGCGGTTTCCGCTTCCGCGAGGCGGCCATTGTTGAGGAGCGTGCGTGCACGCGTATACGCCTCAGCCGCCGTCGCGCGCGGCGCATCGGCCGGAAGCGTGCCCAGCGATCCTTGCTGCGGGGGAGTTACCGAAGGCGTTGGATTTGCCGGCGCAGCGCGCGGCGCGGCAGGGGCTACGGGCGGCGGCTCGCTCGACGCTTCGCGCGCATCGCGCACCACAGCGAGATCGCCCACCATGCCCTGCAAGCGGCTGACTTCGCGTTGCGCGGCGGAAAGATCGCGTTGCAGGCGCTCGTTCTCGGCGGTCGCCTCGATGAGCTGCTGCTCCAATTCTTCAATGCGATCCTGGCGCACATCCGCCGGCGCTCCACTCTCAGGAGGCGCGCGCAAATCCGACAATTGCGCTGAGGCTGGCATACCTGCGGCGAGTGCCGCGCAAAGCATCGCGGCGGCGTAAGAGCGCTTCATGACCATGAGAAAAGCAAAGCGTGCGCCGCGGGCGAAATTGCGGCGGCGTAAAAAATTGGGCGGCCCCGAGGAGCCGCCCAACCTTCATCGTTGATAATCAGATTTAGGAAACCGCGCCGCTCACGACCTGGGTTTGCGCATTACGGTTAACCGCCCAGCCTTCTTCGTTCGAGCGCGGATCGACAGGGCGCTCTTTGCCGTAAGAGACAGTTTGGATGCGGCTCGCGGGAACGCCGAGCGAAACCAGATAATCCTTCGCAGCGGCAGCGCGGCGTGCGCCGAGCGCAAGGTTATATTCGCGCGTGCCGCGCTCGTCGGCATTGCCGGCGACGAGAACTTGCACATTGCTGTAACGCTGCAACCACTGCGCTTGACGCTCAAGCGTAGCGCGCGCTTCCGGCGTGAGATCGGAACGATCAAGACCGAAGAACACGCGATCGCCGACGGTGACGCGGAATTCTTCGACAGAGCCAGCGGCCGGGCCTTGCGGCGTCGCCGGCTGCGAGGGACCGGCGGTTTCCGTGACCGGTTCCGGCTTGCTTGCGCAAGACGCGAGTGCGGTGGCGGCCGCGAACGCGGCGAGGACTGCGAGTTGGCGCATTCTGTACTGCTCCTGCATTTACCAAATTCGTCGGCTGACGTGCGATGCACGCGGACATTACCGCACAAAATTGACGGTTCAACGCGATTCACGCGTCAATCTCGCCAATTATGGAAGAAGCGGCGACCATGCCGGATCGGAAGCGTCCGTCTGCGTCGTCACCTGCCTCAAATTGCGGCCCGTTAAATCAACTGAGAACAGTTTTGGCCCAGCGCCTGGCCGCGCTTCACGGAAAAACATGATGACACGTCCGTTAGGTGACCATGTTGGCCCTTCATCGAGATAGGATTCAGAGAGAATGCGTTCGCCCGTTCCATCTGGACGCATCACGCCAATGGCGAAATTTCCGCCGCTTTGGCGTGTGAACGCGATCAAATCGCCACGCGGAGACCATACCGGAGTCGAATAGCGCCCTTCTCCGAAAGAAACGCGGCGCTGGCCTGAGCCATCGGCATTCATCACGTAAAGCTGCTGCGAACCGCCGCGATCGGAATTGAACACGATCTGACGCCCGTCTGGCGAAAACGACGGTGATGTGTCGATCGCAGGATGATTGGTGAGGCGTACACGCGCGCGCGTACGCAAATTCATCGTGAAGATTTCGGAATTGCCGCCAAGATCAAGCGTCAGAATGACAGAATCGCCATTTGGCGAAAAGCGCGGCGCGAATGTCATGCCGGGAAAATCCCCCAGCACTTCACGGCGGTTCGTTTCAAGATTGTAGAGGTATACGCGGGGCCGTCCGCCATCGAACGACATGTAGGTCAGCATCAAATTAGATGGTGAGAAGCGCGGCGTGAGAACCTGATTGTCGACGCCCGTGAGAAAATACGGATTGGCGCCGTCTTGATCCATGATCATGAGACGCTTCGAGCGATTGAGGCGTGAGCCCGTTTCAGCGACGAACACGATACGGCTATCGAAATAGCCGCCCTCACCTGTCAGCATCTCATAGACTTTATCCGCGACCTTGTGCGCGATGCGGCGCCAATTATCCGGCGTCGTCGCAAAACTTTGTCCGCCGAGTTCGTTTTGCCCAAGCACGTCCCACAAACGGAATTCGATGCGCAAACGCCCGTCCGGCAACATTGCGCTTTCGCCGATGACCAACGCTTGCGCCGAAATCGCACGCCAATCCGGGAAGCGCGGCGCGACATCGACGCCCTGCACTCGTTCGATATATGCAGCGGGCTCGATGGAACGAAACAATCCCGAGCTTTGCAAATCCGCGCGAATAACGCCCGCAACGTCGCGCCCGACAGATGCCGAGGCGGCATCCGTTCCGATAAAATCGGGGACCGCGATCGGCATCGGATTCAAGTGGCCCTGATCGATATCGACCCGCAATTGCGCATGCGCGGGCGCCGCGAACGCAAAGAGCGTTGCGACCAACGCGCAGAGCATGTGCAAAACGCGTACGGAAATCGGCTTGGCGTGTGTCATCGCACTTCTCATTTTCATCTCAATATCCGCGCGGCCGGAACGTATATTCCATCCGCCGCCACAATTCATAATGCTCTGCAGCCACGGGATCGTCGCCCAATGGGAACGGATCGCATAGCCGAACGGCGCGCAGCGCATTTTCGATCGCCGCGCGCATTTCCGGATCGCCGCCGCTTGTTCGCGGCGACACAAGCTGGGGCTCGCCTTCAAGCCCGCCATTACGATTGATATTAATCCGAACCGTGACCACAAGACGGCCGGGGTCTGTCGCATCCGCTGGTTCACGCCAACACTGGTGACGAAGGAAGTGTGAACGCATCAACGCGCGCAAACGATCCTCAAGCGCCACCTGTTCCGCCGTGCCGAGCCCAGCGCCGGTTTGATTCCGGTCGCTTTGCTGGCCGGTATTCCTCGGACGTGGCGGATTTCGCGGCCGTTGTTTATCGACAAGCAAATCCTGGTTCAGCGCCGCCAGATCGAGTTCGGTTTCCTGCCGGTTTTGCCGCGCGTTTGGCGATGGCGCAGCAGCCTCCGCTTCACTCGGCGGATCGGGCGTCGCGCCATCTTCTTCCGAAGGATCCGTCAGCTCGTTTTCGTCATCTGCTGCGTGAACGGCAAGCGCCATGACATTCGAATATTCGCCGATCGTCAGAACCTCGACGGGCACGACAGCGCCCGCCGTCGGCGCATCGCTTGAAAACGTCGGCCACGCGACCAGCGTCATGAAGACGGCCCCAACGTGAGCGATGACGGAGGCGGGAAGCCCGGCGCGCATCTAGTTCTCGCGGTCGGCTGCGCCGTCAGCGGTGGCGGTCGGATCGGTGACGAGGCCAAGATTGCGATAGCCCGCGGAATTCAGCGCCGCCATGACGTCCGCAACACGCCCATATGGGACGGAAGAATCCGCGCGGATGAACAAGCGCCGTTCATACCCTTCACGCGCGATGGCGCGCAGTTGATCGACAAGCGCCGCGCGCTCAACGCGGGTTTCCTGCAGATAGATCGAACCGTCGGCGCGCACCGTCACCGTGAGCGGCTCCGTTTCCGGCGGCAATTGTTTCGCTTCAGTGCGCGGCAATTCGACAGGCACGCCGACCGTGAGCAATGGCGCTGTCACCATGAACACGATCAGCAGAACGAGCATGACGTCAACGAACGGCGTAACGTTGATTTCGCTCAGGCGTCCACGCCTGCGCGCTCCGCCCCGCCCTCGCCGCGAGCCTGCGAGGGACATCGCCATTAAGCGCGCTCCCCAAGCCGGCGCGAAAGCCGCGCAGACGCTTCGTCAGCAAAGTTTTCAAGCCGATCCGCGAAGCGATCGAGATCGCCCGAGAACTTGTTGTAAAACACGACAGCCGGAATGGCCGCGACAAGGCCGAGCGCCGTTGCGAACAGCGCCTCCGCGATGCCTGGCGCAACGACTGCGAGATTGGTTTGCTGTTCGCGCGCAATGTCCGTGAACGCAGTCATGATGCCCCAGACCGTGCCGAACAGACCGACGAACGGCGCCGTTGCGCCGACAGTCGCGAGCACGCCAAGCCCCTTGCCTGCGCGCGCAACCTCACGCGCGACTTGCGCCTGCATCAAACGGTCGACGCGGCTCTGCAGCAATTCGACCGCCATCGGCGTAATGCTGCCCGCGCGGCGCGCCTCGCGCCACTCGCGCGACATCGCCGCGAACACGCGCCCAAGCGCATCGCGCGGCTTGTCGGAAACGCGGTCGTCTAGTTCTTCGATGGATTGGCCCGACCAGAACGCGCGCTCGAACCGCTTAGCCTGATTATCAAGGTCGCCGAATTGCAGCCATTTATCCACAGCCACAGCCCAGGACCAGATCGAGGCGCCCGCCAAAATGAGCATAACGCCCTTCACCACCCAGCCGGCTTCCTGAAACAGGGTCCAGATGGTCAGTTGATCCGCACTCGCTTCCATAAATGCTCCCGCCCCCACATGGCGCATGCCGCCCGAATCTGGGCTCAGCCCCCCGGCCGCCAGCCCAACCACAAGAGAAATCTGTCAAAAGGTGGACGCTGAGCGCTCAAGGAAAGGTTTAAGGCGTTCAACCAGCAGTAAAGGCGGTTTCTTCGGGCGTCCCGTGAGAGAAATGCAACACGCTTCGACCGCCGCGCTCGCGATTTCCTCGTCTCCGCGCCAGATCGCCTGCGCAATGAATATCCGCGGCCCCTTCACATTTTCGTAAACGGTGCGGACAAGGAGCGCATCATCCACGCGCGCGGGCCTGATGAAATCGAGCGTCATACGCGTGACCGTCAGCGCGGTTGGACTCTCCGAACCCAACAATGTCGTGTGGTCGACCCCCGCACAGCGCAGAAAGTCGGAACGGCCGCGCTCGAAATAGCGCAGATAATTGGCGTGGTAGACAAGGCCGGAGAAGTCCGTGTCTTCATAGTAAATACGCACCGGCAGAAGATGCGCACATCCGTCAAAGCGGCCAGCAGTCGGAAAATCGAGCGGCGTCATACGCCCAACTCACCAGATGCGCTCGGCGCCTTCAAGCGGAACACCCTCATCGAACCCGCGTTGGCTGCCATAAGTCACTGGGAGATCCGTAAAATGAAATCGCAATTATGCGCGATAAGTCTGCTGGCGCTCGCTGCTGCGTGCGGTCAACAGGCCAGCAACACCGCCGAAGCGCCGGCCCCCGCCCCCGGCGAGGCGCCCATGGCGCCAGTAACAGCGGCAGTTACGCCGGCTGACTTCGTGCAAACGATCGCAAATTCTGATCGGTTCGAGATCGAATCGAGCGGCCTCGCCGCCACCAACGCGATACGCGCAGATGTAAAGGAGTTTGCGCGTATGCTTGTCACCGCACACACCACGACATCACGCGAAGTCGCAACGCTCGCCCCTCAGATTCAATTGACGCCGCCGACGCCAGCACTCAGCGCGGAGCAAACTGAAGAAGTTACCGAGCTCCGCGGCAAAGCAGGCGAGGAATTCGACGACGCTTATCTAGATGCGCAAATTGAAGCGCACGAAAATGCAATCACTCTCTTCCAGAACTTCATCACCACCTCCGCAGATGGACCGCTGAAGCAATGGGCGCAAACGACCCTGCCAAAGTTACAGCAGCATCTCGATCGCGCACGCCAACTCGACACTGCTACATAATCGGAAAATGCGCCGCTCTCATAGCGGCGCGTTTTCTTGTCTTGACACGCAACCTGTTGGTTGCCTAAATCGAAGCCGATGGATACGGACGCCGTCTTCAAGGCGTTGGCCGATGCAAACCGGCGCGAATTGCTTGACCGGCTGTTCGTGCGCAACGGCCAAACATTGGGAGAATTGTGCGAAGGGCTCGATATGAGCCGGCAAGCAGTGACCAAACATCTCGACATTTTGGAAGCCGCCAATCTCGTCGCCACGATCAAACGCGGGCGCGAGAAGCTGCACTATCTCAATGCTGTGCCCATTCACGAGATCGGCGAACGCTGGATCTCCAAATATGAGCGCAAGCGCCTCAAAGCGCTGAGCGAACTTAAAAAGGCGTTGGAGAGCGAAAACGATGAGTAGCGATGAATTAATCGTACCGCCGGACGTCGTGTACGTCACGTACATCAAAGCAAGCTCTGAGCGCATTTGGGATGCGCTGACCTCAAGCGAAATGGCGGGTAAAATGTTCTTCGGCGTCACAGCTGAGAGTGATTGGACGCAAGGCGCGCAATGGGTCTATTTCCGCGATGGTGTAAAAGACGTGCACGGCGAAGTTCTGATCAGCGATAAGCCGCGAAAACTGAAACTCAGCTGGCGTGTCGGCGGCTCACCTGAAATGTCGGCCATCCCGCCCGCTTTCATCACATACGACATCGAACCGGTCGGCGATGTCACGCGTCTCACGATGACTCAACATCAGCCCAAGCCAATCCCGCGTAAATTCTACGAAGGCGGCCTGCGCGGCTGGCCTGTCATCATGTCGATCCTCAAAAGCGTGTTGGAAACCGGCGAAGGATTTGTCGTGACAATGGAGCCGCCAAAATGAGTAAAAGCCGCTTCTTCTACGTCACCTATATTCGCACGAGTCCGGAGAAACTCTGGCAGGCGCTCACGGCTCCGGAATTCACGCGCCAATATTGGGGCGGCGTACACCAGGAAAGCGATTGGAAAGTCGGCGGCGATTGGAAGCTGATGATCCCGGACGGCCGCGTCGGCGATAGCGGAAAAATCATTGAGATCGACCCGCCGCGCAAACTTGTCGTGACGTGGGAAAACCAATTCATGCCCGAGCTAAAAGCCGAAGGCCCATCGCGCATGACATTCCTCATCGAACCGCGTGACGAGCATGTCGTGAAGCTTACGCTGACTCACGAAATGGATAGACCCGACTCCAAACTGATCGAAGGCGTCGGGGCCGGCTGGCCCGAATTGCTGGCGAGCATGAAGAGCCTTGTTGAAACGGGCGCCGCCTTCCCAGGCGACGATAAATGGCCTGAGGGCGTGTAGAGACTTGCAAGTGCGCGCCGTCCTGGCTTGATGCGCGCATGAGCCAAACGCCCCCCGCCTATCGCGGCCTTTACATCAATATGGATCGCAGCGCCGATCGCCGCGCCGCAATGGAAGCGCAGCTGCAACGCGAAGGGCTGAGCGCGCATTACGAGCGCTTTCCTGGCATTGACGGCTCGACCTTGCCGCCAAGCCAATTATTGCGCCCTGGCGAAGTTGGGTGCCTGAATTCGCATTTAGGCGCCCTGCGCCGTGGCGCTGAACTCAGCGCGCATCTTCACGTGCTGGAGGATGACGCTGTTCTCTGTCACAATTTTGCGCCCGCCGCGCTCTCGCTGGTGCAATCCCCCGTCCTCGATCAATACGATATCGTTTTCACCGATAACGGCATCCCGCCGAGCATCGATACGATCCGCTATTACCGGCAAATCTACCATCGCGCGACGCAAGGCGGCGCGCACGGGATGACGGAATTCGCGCTGATCGATTTGAAGCAACGCGCGCTCGGCTGCGCCTCCTCCTATTTCATATCGGCGAAATCTGTACCAAAAATTCTCGCGCGCTTTGACGCTGAATTCGCCACGCGCGAGCCGGACGTGAACATCGATATGTATTATCGGCGGTTCTGCGACGACGGCTCCTTGCGTATGGCGTGCATCGTGCCGTTCCTCACCACGATTCAACTCGATATGGCGACGACAACCACCGGGCGCGCCGGCCAAGTCGATAATCCCACCGTTCAAGTCGCGGAACTTCTCCGCTATTCCTTTTACGTCGAGCGCGACATGGAGGGCGTCGCTTTTCCGCGCCTCAACGCGATCATGGGCGAACGGACCAAGGATCCGCACGGCGCGTTCCTGACACAGGTTCTCGAGTTTCTCATCTCGGACAAATTCAAATCATTCTGATCTGATGGAAACGACGCTCGCCATCCTCGCGCTGATCGGCGTCGCCGTGTTCGCAATCTCCGGCGCGCTCGTCGCGAAGGAAGAAAATTTCGATCTCATTGGCGCGCTGTTCCTTTCGATCGCGACCGCGATCGGCGGCGGCACGATCGTCGATCTGCTGATCGGCCACACGCCCGTGCGCTGGATCGAGACGCCAACGCCGCTATTGATTGCTGGCGCAGCCGGCCTCATCGCATTCGCCGCAACGAGCGCGATCAAATTTCCGCATGCCGCTTTGCTGTGGGCGGATGCGGCTGGTCTCGCAGTCTTCACGGCAACCGGCATGGAGCGCCTGACATCGCTTCAGCTTCATCCAATCGTCTGCGTATTCCTCGCCGCGATCGGCGGCGCAGGCGGCGGCATCCTGCGCGATGTGCTCGCGAACCGCACGCCAATCGTCTTCTCGCCGGAAACGGAATTATACGTCACGGGGGCTTTCGCAGGCGGCGCGGCTTATCTCGCAACGGACGCGATTACTAATCAAACGCACGCGCCGCTGATCGCCGCGCTGATCGTCACCGGCGCCGTGCGCGCCGCAGGCATCATCTTCGGCCTCAGGCTCGGTCCGCGCCGCACTTAATCACAACACGCATTTTTCCCTTGCAAAAGCCGCTTCACAGCAATACTTAGGTCTATGCCTAACCAATCAATGGCCCTGGATTTAATGTTTCAAGCTCTCGCCGATCCAACGCGCCGCGCCGTTGTGCAGCGTCTGTCGCGCGGGCCGGCCTCCGTCAGCGAGCTCGCAAAGCCGCTGTCGATGGCGCTGCCGTCATTCATGCAGCATTTGCAAATGCTGGAATCGAGCGGCCTCGTCACATCTGAAAAAGTCGGCCGCGTACGCACGTGTACGCTCGAACCGAAAGCCTTGCGCACGATTGAAGATTGGGTCGCCGCACGCCGCGATGCTTGGGAGCGCCGCCTCGATAAGCTCGCTGCCTTTCTCGATGAAGAGGATGAGTGAGGAAAAATCTCATGCCGCATCGTCTTTCAACCTGCCGCAGTAAGAACGGCTAATCGGAGCTTCTCATGTCGCCCCATTTCGCATCCTTCACACTGACACGCGATTACAAGAAAAAGCCCGAACGCGTGTTCAACGCGTTCGCGGATATTGAACAGAAGCGCCGCTGGTTCGCAGGCGGCGATGGCTTCGAAACCATTGAATACAAGCTCGATCTTCGCCCGCACGGCTGGGAGATTTGGCGCGGCCGTCACGGCGAAATGGAGGTGACCAACAACACCGTCTATTTCGAAGTGATCGAAAACCAGCAGATCATTTGCGCGTATGAAATGTTTATGGGCGCGGAGCGTCTTTCGGTTTCACTCCTCACGATCACGCTTGCGCCTCACGGCGAAGGCGCACGCCTCACTCTCACAGAGCAAGGCGCGTATAGCGACGAGCCATTCGACGTGAAGAATCGCGAAATCGGCACCAAGGATTTGCTGGAAGCGCTGGCGAAAGAGATCGGCGGCTAACCACGCCGCGCCGCATCGATCTTCGCGACGTCGATCTTCTGCATGTCCATCATGGCGGCGAAGGCGCGCTTGGCCTCTTCTCCGCCTGCGGCCATCGCTTCGTTCAACGTGCGCGGCGTGATTTGCCAGGACACGCCCCATTTATCCTTGCACCAGCCGCATTGACTCTCCTGCCCGCCATTGCCGACGATCGCGTTCCAATAGCGATCGGTTTCAGCCTGATCTTCGGTCTCGATTTGGAAGGAAAAAGCTTCGCTCTGTTTGAATTCGGGCCCGCCATTGAGCCCAATGCATGGAATGCCGATCACGGTGAATTCGACGGTCAGCGCTTGGCCTTGCTTGCCGCCTCCTGGAAAATCGCCGGGCGCGTAGTGAATGGCGCCGACGGACGTATCGGGAAAAACCTCTGCATAGAAACGCGCAGCGGCCTCGGCGTCCTTATCGTACCAAAGACAAACGGTGTTTTTCTTCATAATAATTCTCCGCGCATAGCGCATCTCACACCGTAACGAGCAAATTGCGAAAAGCGTTCCGCCGCTAGCGCGTATTGATCACCCACGCGCGCGCTTGCGTTGGGCAGCAGAGCGGATCGTTCGGCCCTGGCATGCTTGTCGTCAGCGTGATCTTACCGGTCTCGAAATGCGGATCGCGCGGCTCCATGCCGTAGACTTCATCCTCCGTGCGCATGAACACCATGCGTCCGCCTTCGTTGCGGAAAAGCCCCACGCCATGATTCCAGCTTGAACCGCCCGTATCGAAATCGGCCCAGGCGAGCGCATCGGGCGCGCCATCGCCTGTGAAATCACCCCAAAAAATC
>JBEVOS010000258.1:0-5687 GCA_040507435.1 Caulobacterales bacterium
CGGCTCGACCCCGATGCGAGCAACGAACGCGCAGCCCAGTAATTCGCCGCAGAGCGAGACCACGTACTGAAATAAGGCCAAGCCGCTGCTTGGCTGAAATGGTTGGCGGCATCGGCATAGTCCCGTTCACGAAACGCGACCAGTCCAAGCCACCAATGCGCCTCGCCGGAGCGAGGACCGTTGAGCGCTGCTTCGCCCGCGATCTTGGCGCCGGAATAATCTGCTGCGGCGACGCGCGCCGAAAGCGTGTTGATTTGGGAGCGTGCGCTTGCCGTATCGCCCGGCGGCGGCCGTGAGGCGCCTTCAGGAATGCGAACAGCGGATGGCGTCGGTGCGACAGGCGCTGGGCCGACGGCATGACGGCGGCGTCCACGCCCGCGATGCGGACGCGCATCCTGCGCGCGCTCGTACACAGCCGGTGCGATGCCGAGATCGCCGTAGCGCTCAAGCCAATTGTTCAGCTCGGAATAAGAAGGGCGATAGGATCGGTTGACGAGCATGCGCCCACGCGCGGCCCCCACGAGCACGTCATCTTCCACATCGGCCAATTGCTGGCGCGCTGTCGCCCAATCCTGCGATTCGATTGCTGCGAAGGCGGAACGGTAATGCTGCGCGTCGCTGTCGCTCAGCGCGCGAATCTGGGGCTCAGCCTGCGCAGCCGTCGCGCCCGCCATCGTGGCGCAGGCCGCCGCCGCGACCACAAAACGGAGAGCACTCATCAAAAACCCCGCGCGTGACATCTTCACGGGCGCGCCTCCCGCGCCAGCCCAAGCTCATCAGCCCAGGTTTCGAGGCGTTGAAGATCGGCCCACGCCAGGCGCTTCTCCTGCGGCCGGCGCAGCAAATATGCCGGGTGAAGCATGACCAGAGCGTTGATCGGGCCGCTTTCGCCGCCCGGGGGGGCGTATTTCAGCTTCCGCCCGCGCATTTTGGTCACGCCGTCCTCCCGGCGCAGCATAGTCTTGGCCGCGATACCCCCGGCAAGCAGCAAAAGCTTGGGGCGATGCAGCGCAATGAGCCGGTCCACAAAGGGCAGGCAAATCGCGAGTTCCGCCTGTGTCGGGGGGCGATTTCCGGGCGGGCGCCAAAAAATGACGTTTGAGATAAGCAGGTTGGCTCTCCTGTCGAAGCCAACTGACGCAAGCATTCTGTCCAAAAGTTGGCCCGATCTGCCAACGAATGGCTTGCCCTGTTCATCCTCGTCCTTGCCGGGAGCCTCGCCGATCAAAAGGACGTCACTCGTCTCGACGCCATCGGAAAAGACGGTATTCCGAGCCGTCTGTTTGAGCCCGCATCCTTCGAATTTGGCGACGATGTCCCGAAGCTCGGCGATTGTCCTGGCGGAAGCCGCCGCCGTCCGCGCTGTCTCGGCGGGCGGGGCGCGTGGCGCGACCCGGCGGACCGAAGGGGGTATTCCGGGTGGCGGCGCCGGAGCCGCTGCGGCGGGCGTTATGAGCGCGCCGGCAGTGGTAGCCGCCGGCCCGGAGCTCGGCTCCGCCTCGATGCCTGCTTCATTCCACCACTCAGCGAGGGCCTGGAAGGCCAACCCTGCGTCACTCATCCCGGGCCTCCCATACTTGCGAAGCGGCGCCGCTTCCAGATAACACCCCCGTCATAGAGAACGCCCAGCGCGGCATAGGAATAAAAAGCAATGGCCGAAGAGGCGATCGAGCGCGAGTCCATGGAATACGACGTCGTGATCGTCGGTGCGGGCCCTGCGGGCTTGGCTGCGGCGATCCGGCTGAAACAACTCAATCCGGATATCACCGTCGCGGTGCTGGAAAAGGGCTCCGAAGTTGGCGCGCATATCCTGTCCGGCGCGGTGATCGATCCGATCGGCCTCAACGCGCTTTTGCCCAATTGGAAAGAAGAAGGCTGCCCGCTCGTCACAGAAGTGAAGGACGACAGATTCCTGATGCTTGGGCCAGCAGGATCGTTGCAGATTCCGAATTTCCCGATGCCGCCGCTGATGAACAATCACGGCAACTATATCGGCTCTCTCGGAAATGTATGCCGCTGGCTCGCGACGCAGGCAGAAGCGCTCGGAGTCGAAATCTATCCCGGCATGGCCGTGTCCGATCTCGTTTATGACGAGGCAGGCGCCGTGAAGGGCGTTGTCGCCGGCGTGTTCGGCATTGCGCGCGATGGCGAACATAAGCCCGATTATCAGCCCGGCATGGAACTGCACGGCAAATACACGCTGATCGGCGAAGGCGTGCGTGGCTCACTTGCGAAAGTGCTGCAGCAAAAATTCGCGCTCTGCGATGAGTCAGAGCCGCAGAAATTTGGCATCGGCATCAAGGAATTGTGGGAAATTCCCGCCGAAAATCACCAGCCGGGCCTTGTGGTGCATACGTTAGGCTGGCCGCTGACGGACGATACGGGCGGCGGTTCGTTCATGTACCATTGGACGAACGAAAGCGGTGATAAGCTGGTTTCGATCGGCTTCGTGGTCCATCTCAATTATAAAAACCCCTATCTTTCGCCGTTCGATGAATTCCAACGCTTTAAGCACCATGAAGACGTGGAAAAGCATCTCGCGGGCGGTAAGCGTCTCGCTTACGGCGCGCGCGCGATCACCGAAGGCGGCTTGCAATCGGTGCCGAAGCTCACATTCCCGGGCGGAGCGCTGATTGGCTGCTCGGCTGGTTTCGTGAACGTGCCCCGCATCAAGGGCAGCCATAATGCGATCCTCTCCGGCATGCTCGCCGCGGAAGCGGCTGTCGAGGCGGTGGCTGCTGGGCGCCAGCGCGACGTGCTGGATGGCTATGAGGCGGCCTATAAGAAGAGCCCGATTTTCAAGGACCTGAACAAGGTCCGTAATGTGAAGCCGCTGCTGGGCCGGTTCGGCACTGTGATGGGCATGGCGCTTGGCGGCTTTGACATGTGGACGACGACGCTGCTCGGCGGCTTTTCCTTCTTCGGCACGCTGAAGCACAAGAAAACCGACGCAGCGTCCACCGAGCCTGCTGCCAAGCATAAGCCGATCGAATATCCGAAGCCCGACGGCGTGATCAGCTTCGATAAACTCTCCTCGGTGTTCCTATCCAACACCAATCACGACGAGGATCAGCCGATCCATCTCACGCTGCGCGACCCGAGCGTGCCGATTAACGTGAATCTGCCCATCTACGCCGAACCTGCGCAGCGCTATTGCCCTGCCGGCGTCTATGAAGTCCTCTATGATGAGCAGGGAGCCAATCCGCGCTTCCAAATTAACGCCCAGAATTGCGTCCATTGCAAAACCTGCGACATCAAAGATCCGAGTCAGAACATCAATTGGACGACGCCAGAAGGCGGGGGCGGACCGAACTATCCCAGCATGTAGGCGGGCAGCCCATTAGGCCAGGTCCGCGGAGAGGGCGAAGCATCATGCGGACGAGCTTGGCGGCGATCATCATAGCTGCGGCGCTGGCGGCGCCCATGTCGGACGCTGGCGCCGCTGCGCGTGTCGCGAATTCGGCGCCGGTGGCGGCCACGGCGCCAGCAAATGCTTCGCGAGACCGCACATACGAAGCCCCAGCGGACGCGCTGGTCCAAGGCGATCTCGATTACCTCGTGTCCGAAGCGCGCAAAAATTATAACGAAGGCGACCGTGCGCTCTCTCAGGGCTTGCTGGTCTTTCTCGACAATATGGCGGCGGGCCGCACACGCGATGCGCGCCGCACGCTAGATGGCATCGACGAAGATGATCGCGAAAAAGCTGGCGATTTGCTTGAGCCGTTTCTGCTGATCGCAGAACGCCGTCCGGCGAATGCAATTGAACGCGCGCGCAGCGCCGGAAGCGATATGCCCGCGCCGATGCCCGAATTGATGCAGGCGCTTGTATATGAAGGCGCAGGCCAACTGGAAAACGCCGCACGCTCTTATGCGCAAGCTGAAGCGCTGATGGATACGAGCCCGCCGCCCAAGGGCGAGCCGACAAGCGTTGAACAATTGCAAAGCATGCTCAATGCGGGCCGCACCGCGAAGGGCTTGTATCGCGCCGCCCTTGTGCAGCATCGTTTGCAGCACCGCGAGGAGGCGCTACGGCTTTATCGCTTGGCGCAAGGATTTGAGCCGCACTCTCCGGACATCGCCGCCAATATCGCACAGCTGGAGCGCAACGCAGCGCCGTTAGAACGTGCGCTCGATAGCCAAACCGCGTTGAGCCAATGGCTGATCCTTCTGGCCGATTACATGGGGCAATCCGAAGGCTTGGCCGCGATGCTGACAAGCGAAGGACCAGTGGAAGGTCTTGCATCGCCAGTGTCGGCCATGTTCCTGCAATTTGCGCTCGTGCTTGATCCGGCCGCTGACGATTGGCGCATCGTGGCCGCAGCCCAGCTTATGTCGGCGGAAGGTTATGAAGGCGCAGAGCGGCTGATCGGGCCGGTTCAACCAGCTTCGATACATGGCCCGGAAGCCGATATCACGCGCGCGTCGATCCTCTTGAAGCGTTATCAGGACGAGGAAGCCGTGCGCATGGCGGAACGCGCGCTGGCGAATGGCGGCGGCCGCTTCTCCGTGTTGAATGCGGCAGGCGATATTTTCCGAAGCGCTGGCCGCTCGCGCGAAGCGATCGCGGCGTTCGATCGCGCGCTTACTGTTGCGTCCAATGCGGAAGAGCGCGCCGACGTCCTGCGTTATCGCGCTTATGCGCATCGCTTCGCCGGCGATGTGCCAGCTGCCGTGCAGGATGCGCGCGCCGCGCTCGCGCTCGACCGCAGCGATGATACGCGTCTCACCTATGTGTCGATTTTAATGGACGATTCCGCAGCGTGGAGTGATGGCATCCGCGAAGCGCGCGCATTGTTTGCGGAGCGCCCGGATTCGGTCACGCGCCTCAACACGCTTGGCTATGCGCTCATCCAAAAACCGCAGGGACTCGAAGAAGGATACCGCCTGCTATGGCGCGGTTTCATTCTCGGTGAACGCGATTATGCGGTGATCGATAGCCTTGGTTGGGCATACTATCTGCACGGCGCATTCGAGCAGGCGCGTGCGCTTGTCGAGCGCGCCGATCAGCTCACGGGGCATGAGCGCAATTTCGAAGTGCTCGACCATCTCGGCGATATCTATTGGCGCCTTGGCCGGCAGGAAGATGCGCGCGAGGCATGGCGCAATGCTGTGCGTGCGCGGCCCGACGCAATCCGCTTGCGCGATCTGAACGCGAAGATCGAGCGCGGCATGGCAACGCCGGCGCCTGCCACGCGCACATTGCCGACGGTCGAATTGCCCAGCACGCAAAGAGACGACACCTGAATCCGGAGCACAGCATGACGCGCATTGCGCTGCTTCTAATGAGCGCCGCGAGCCTCGCGGCGTGCGCGACGACAAACGGCTCAACATCAGGCAATTCACGCGCCTACGCAGATTATTTGATCGGGCGCGTCGCCAACCTTACCGAAGACCATCGCGTCGCTTCGGATCGTTATTACACGGCGCTGTCCCGTGACCCGAATGATCGTTACCTGATCGAGGGCGGCGTGCGCGCATCACTTGCGACGGGCGATCATGCGCGTGCGCGCGAAATCGCACGCCATGATGCAAGCGGTGACGACGGCGTGGCCGCCGCGTTTCTTGTCCGTTCGGCTGATGCTTTGATCGCCGGTCGTTGGAGTTCCGCACGCGCTTTGGCTGATCACGTCAACGGCGATTTGGGCGAAGAATTCGGCGCGCGTATCCTGCAAGTCTGGGCCAAAGCG
>JBEVOS010000265.1:0-5494 GCA_040507435.1 Caulobacterales bacterium
AGGAGCAATGCCGTTCAAGACATAGATTGCGGGCCCAGGGCCGAGCGCTGAACGCGCAAGCAAGCCTTCCGCCGTGGTCGCCGTGAAAAACGAGCGCGCGCCTGCGCGCGCCAAAGCGAGCGCCGCCGCATGAGCGCCGGCGCCATAGGCATCGGCTTTCACGACAGCTGCGCATTCAGCGTTGGGCGCGAGTTTCTGGAAAACGTGGTAGTTCGCAGCAATCGCATCCGCATCGACAGCCCAGCGCGTTAAGCGGCGCTCAGTGCTGCTGCTGCGCGAGATTTCCAAATCTGGTGTAGCGGCTGTCAAAGTGGAGATTGACCGTTCCGATAGGGCCGTGGCGCTGCTTGCCAATGATGATGTCGGCCCTGTTTCTAGCCTCATCCATGCGCCGCTGCCAGTTAAGATGGTCTTCTGTGCCCTCGCGCGGCTCTAAGCGCTCAAGATAATAGTCTTCCCGGTACACGAACATCACGACGTCCGCGTCTTGTTCGATCGAACCCGATTCACGCAAATCCGAGAGCTGCGGCCGCTTATCGTCGCGTTGCTCGACCGCACGCGAGAGCTGCGCGAGCGCAATCACCGGCACTTTAAGATCCTTGGCGAGCGTCTTGAGACCCATTGTGATCTCACTGACTTCCTGCACGCGCCCTTCACTTTTCTTGTTCGAGCTGGTCACAAGTTGGAGGTAGTCGACGACGATCAAATCGAGCCCGACAGTGCGCTGCAACCGCCGCGAACGGGCCTGTAGTTGCGCAATGGAGATGCCGCCCTGATCGTCGATATGCAGCGGCAACGCCTGCAATTCCGTGCCAGCTTCCGCGAGTTTTTCGTATTCGTGCTTTTCGATTTTGCCGCGCCGGATACGGTCGCTTTCAATCGAGGTGTAGTCAGACAGAAGGCGCATCGCCAATTGATCTGAGGACATTTCGAGCGAGAAAAACGCGACGACGCCGCCTTTGTTTTCGGCGTTCTCTATGCCCTCGCGCTGCGCTTTCAAGCGTGCATACGCGACATTATAGGCGATGTTCACGGCAAGTGATGTTTTACCCATCGAAGGGCGCGCCGCGAGGATGAGCAAATCTGAGCCGTGAAGGCCGCCAAGTTTTCGATCGAGGTCGATAAAGCCGGTCGCGAGGCCCGACACGTCGGCCTTGTTCTCATATGCCGCTGCGGCCGCCTCGATCGATGTTGTGAGCGCACGCGAGAAGGGCGCAAACCCGCTGCTCGAAGAGCCGCTTTCCGCGAGCGAAAAGAGGGTACGTTCAGCTTCCTCGATAATATCGGTCGCGTCGGCGTTATCGGGCGGATTTTCAGCAAGATCGGTGATTTCGCCGCCGACCCGGATCAATTCGCGCCGGAGCGCGAGATCGTACACAAGCTCCCCGTATTCCTGCGCATGGACGGTGAGTCGCGCCGCATTCTCGAGAAGCGTAAGCAGATAGGCGGCGCCGCCAATCTCGGCGAGCGCGCCATCCTTCGCAAATTGCTCCCGCAGGGTGACGCCGTCCGCCAGCGAGCCGACCGCGATTTTCGCAGCGCATGCGTCAAAAATCCGCCCATGAACAGGATCGTAGAAGTGCCGGCCCTGCAGCTTCGGCGTCAGCCGGTTATAAGTTTCGTTGTCGAACAGAATCGCGCCGAGAAGCGCTTGTTCCGCTTCCAGATTATGCGGGGCCGAACTGGTGGGAAGGGCGATGCCGCCGTCAGCTGCCATGGCGCCATCATAAGAAGATTCGCGCCCGTTTCGCTGAAGGAACCTTCCGTCTGCGAGATTATCCGCAGTCTTGAAGGCTGAGCGCGGAAGCCCAAAATGCTAGCTCGTCAGAGTTAGGAGCGGCCTATGGCGACGACGGTTCCGGACAATTTTCGTGACTTAATTTCAGATGGCTCAAAAGCCTACGCGCATCTCGCGACGACGATGAAGGACGGCTCGCCGCAGGTGACGCCAGTATGGTTCGATTTCGATGGCGATGTGCTGCGGGTTAACTCGGCGCAGGGCCGGGTGAAGACGCGCAATATGCAGGTCGGCTCGAAGGTGGCGGTCTCCATTATGGATCCCGCAAACCCTTATCGCTACGTGCAAGTGCGCGGCGTCGTGAAGAACGTCACCGAACAAGGCGCGCGCGATCACATCAATAAGCTGTCGCACAAATATAACGGCGTGGATTACCCGGTTTATCCAGGGGAAGTGCGCGTCACATTTCGCATCGAACCGACGGCCGTGCAGGCGATGGGCTAAACGCAAAGAAAAACCGCCGGCCATTGCGGGCCAGCGGCTTTGATTTTGACCAAGCGATAAATTTACTCGTCGCGTGCGCCAGGCTCGTTCGCGATTGAGTTCGCCGCGATTTCCTTCGCACGCGCCTCAGCTTCGGCGCGTTCTTCTTCGAGCGCGGAGGTAATGACGTTTTCGCCGCGCGCTTGGCGCTCGGCTTCGTCTTTTGAACGCGCCACGTTGACGGTGACGTTCGCAACGACTTCCGCGTGGAGGCGAACCTTCACCGTATAGAGGCCAATGCTCTTGATCGGCTTGTCGAGCACGATGCCGCTGCGCGGAACGCTCGCGCCGATCGCATCGGCGATATCGCGCGCCGAAACAGAACCGTAAAGCTGACCGCCTTCGCCTGCCTGACGGATCAGAACGTAGGATTGGCCATCAACTTTGGACGATGATTTTTCAGCCGCTGCCTTATTCGCTGCGTTGCGCGCTTCGATGTCAGCGCGCTGCGCTTCGAACTTTTTCTTGTTGGCGTCGGTGGCGCGCAGCGCCTTGTGAGTTGGCAAAAGATAATTGCGGGCGAACCCGTCTTTCACCTTCACCACGTCGCCAATGGCGCCGAGATTTTCGACGCGCTCCAGGAGAATGATTTCCACGATCCTTCTCCCTACTGAACGGCGAACGGCAGAAGCGCGAGTTCGCGCGCCCGCTTGATCGCGATGGAAAGCACGCGCTGCTTCTTGGCGGACACTGCCGTGATGCGCGCAGGCACAATCTTGCCCTTCTCGGAAATGAAGCGCTGCAGCAGCTTCACGTCCTTATAATCGATCTTCGGGCTATTCGCGCCGGAGAACGGGCACACTTTGCGGCGGCGTCCAAACGGGCGACGCGCAGGAATATTCGTGATGTTGAATTTCTGAGCCATGATCCGCCGCCTTAATCTTCACGAGGTTCACGATCGCGCGCGCGATATTCGCCGCGATCATCGCCGCCTTCATCACCGTCTTCGCGGCCCTCACGGCGCGAACGGCGGCGCTCGTCACGGTCGCGGCGGGCAAGAACGGGCGACGGCTCTTCGTCGAGCGCGTCCACGGACACGGTCATATAGCGAAGCACGTCTTCGTTGATCTTCAACCGCCGTTCGATCTCCGCCACAGCCGTTTTCGGCGCGTCGAGATTGAGCAGGCAATAATGGCCTTTGCGGTTTTTGCGGATGCGGTAAGCCAAGTTGCGAAGACCCCAATACTCGGTCTTCTTCACTTCGCCGCCCAATTCAGTGACTGTTTTCGTGAGCTCTTCCAGCAATGCATCGACTTGCTGCTGGGAAATGTCCTGACGCGCGATCAGGACGTGTTCGTAAAACGCCATACGTCTCCCCTCCCTTTGATCTGCGGCGCGCCGGGCGGGGAAGGGCCGCTCAGCACGATGGACCCCAGGCGCGGGAATGCCCTGGGACCGCAGATCGCGAAGCCGCGGAACATAGCGGCGGCGGCTTGGAACGCAAGGGCCCAGGCAGGTGCGCGTTGCGCGGATGGCCCTGCCGCGTCAGTTTGGTCGAAAATGGAGGAAGCCCATGGATATTCAATCGGTTGCGGACGAACAGGAGATCCGCCGACTAGGAGCCGCCTACGCCGACGCCTGCAACCGCTTATGCGCTGAGGATGCCGCCGCCTGTTTCGCGCCGGACGGCACGATGGGCCGCATGGGGGAGAAAGCCGTCCCCGGCGACAAGATGTTGAAGATGTACACAAACCTCTTCAACGGCTGCGAATTCCTCTTCCAGTCGCTCCATTCCGGACTGGTCGAGCTGAACGGCGGGCGCGCGAAGGCGCGCTGGTGGATGAATGAACTTCTGCGCCAGCGCCACGACATGCAGTGGAGAGTGAATTACGGCATGTACGAAGATGAGCTGGTCCGGCTTGAGGGCGGCTGGCGGTTCGCGAGCCGCCGCTTCGCGCTGAGAGCGACATTAAAGCTGAACGAGGCGGATATGGCGGTCCACCCCGCATTTCAGTACGCGGCGCTTACCCCAAAGATGGCGTAAGCCGTCTGAGCCGCTTGCCCCTGAGGCGGACGGGCGCTAAGCCGCCCCGCCATGAAGATAGCCTTTATTTTCCCCGGCCAGGGGAGTCAGACGCCCGGCATGGGAAAACCTTTGTTCGACGCTTTCGGCGCGGCGCGTGAAGTTTTCCAGGAAGTGGACGACGCGCTGGGCGAAAAGCTTTCCAAGCTCATTTTTGAGGGGCCCGAAAACGAACTGACCCTGACGGCGAACGCGCAGCCCGCTTTGATGGCGGTGAGCCTCGCGGTCACGCGCACGCTCGCCAAGGAGTTCGGGACGCCAATCACCAAAGCGAGCTTCGTCGCGGGTCATTCGCTTGGCGAATATTCGGCGCTTGCCGCAGCTGGCGCTTTAACGGTGTCCGGCGCGGCAAAGCTGCTGCGCACGCGCGGAAACGCCATGCAGGCGGCGGTGCCCGTCGGCAAAGGCGCTATGGCTGCGCTCATCGGCAAAGTGGATTTGGCGCTGGCCGAAGAAATTGCGGCTGGCGGCCGTGAGGCGGGCATTGTTGTCGTCGCGAATGATAACAACGTCGGCAATGTCGTGATCTCAGGCGAAAAGGCCGCCGTGGATGCGGCGATCGAGTTCGCGAAAACGAAAGGCGTCCGCGCCATTCCCCTCCCTGTGTCGGCGCCTTTTCACTCACCGCTGATGGAGCCTGCCGCAGCCGTGATGGCGGAAGCGCTGGCGAAGGCAGAGATTGCACCGCTTGCTGCGCCAGTCGTTGCGAATGTGACGGCGCGCCCGGTTCAAGAGCCATCTGCGATTCGCAAATTATTGGTCGAGCAGGTCACGGGTCGCGTCCGTTGGCGCGAGAGCCTGGAATGGATGGCAGGGGAAGGCGGCGTGACGCAATTCGTTGAAGCGGGCGCTGGGCGCCAGCTAAGCGGCATGGTCAAACGCAATGCGCCCGACGCGAAGGCGATCGCGCTCAATGAACCAGCGGACCTCGAAGGTTTTGCAAAATCTGTTTGAACCGCACGCGCGCCGCCGCTCTATAGGCGTCTAAAAGGGACGAAAATGTTCAATCTTTCCGGGAAAACTGCGCTGATCACCGGCGCGTCCGGCGGCATTGGCGGCGCCATCGCCAAGGCGCTGGCCGCGCAGTGCGCCCGCATCGCGCAGTCCGGCACGCGCGTGGAAGCGCTGGAGAAGGTCAAAGCCGAACTTGGCGGCGATCATGTCATCACGCCGAGCAACCTCTCCGATCC
>JBEVOS010000274.1:0-7236 GCA_040507435.1 Caulobacterales bacterium
GCGACCCGCATGCGCTGCAAATATCGCTCAATGCAACGGGCGTGGTGCTGCGCGCGCCGCCGCAAGGGATCGAATTGCTCGGCATGCGGATCGAAACGCTGGCGGCGGCGATTGTCGCGGAAGACGCGCTGCCCGGCGGCGATATCGGGCCAATGCGTGTTGAGGCGCTGCGCGTGTCTTGGGGGCCGCTCACGGCGACAGGGCGCGGCGCGTTGCGGCGCGACGATAACGGCAAGCTCGACGGCGAGATCACGCTGACGGCGGAGCGGCCTTTGCCTTCTCTCGACGCAAACGGCGCGGCGGATACGTCAGGGATTGTCGATATTCCGCTGCGCATCGACGACGATAAAATTTATAAAAGCGATCTGCGAGAGTAACGCTAGGCCTTATCCCGTCCCCAATTCGGAGCGGGTGAATCCTGGCCGGCTTCGATCACTTCACGGCGCACGCGGCGCGCACGCGCGAAGAGTTCGTGCAGATATTCGCCATCGCCCCAGCGGATCGCGCGCTGCAGCGCCGCAAGATCTTCGGAAAAACGCCCGAGGACTTCGAGCACGGCTTCCTTGTTCGCGAGGAAAACATCGCGCCACATCGTGGGATCTGACGCCGCTATACGGGTGAAATCACGAAAGCCGCCGGCGGAATATTTCACGACTTCGCTCTCGGAGACTTTTTCCAAATCCTCCGCCATAGCGACGATGTTGAACGCGATGAGGTGCGGAAGATGGCTCGTCACCGCGAGCACCATGTCATGGCGCGCCGCATCCATCAGCTCGACATTGGCGCCGAGCGCGCGCCAGAAATCCGCGACACGCGCCACCGCGTTTTGGTATTCGGGCCGCGCATTATCCTGCGGCGTCAAAATCATCCAGCGTTTCTCGAACAGCGTGGCGAAGCCCGCTTCCGGCCCCGAATGCTCCGTGCCGGCGATCGGATGGCCCGCGACAAAAAACACGTTCTCCGGAAGCGCGGGAATGACGCCGTCGCCGACCATTTTTTTCACACCGCCGACATCGGTGACGATCGCGCCAGCCTTTAGATGCGGGGCGATCTCCGCCGCCGCACCCGCCATCGCGCCGACCGGCATGCAGAGGAACACGCAATCGGCGTCACGCACGGCTTCTGCGGCCGTGTTGCAGACATCGCCAAGATTGATGCCCGCCGCGCGCGTGCGCACATCGCCGGATGCATCATAGACGCGCACTTCCTTGGCGACGCCCTTCTCACGGGCGGCATGCGCGATCGAAGAGCCGATCAGCCCTGCGCCAATGACGGCGACGATATTAAAATGAGGCTCAGTCACCAGCTTTTCACGAATTCTATTATTGCCGCCAACGCGCCGTCATTTTGTTCCGTTGCGCCCATCGAGAAGCGCAGCGCATTCGGCAAGCCGTAGACGCCAAGCGCGCGCAAGATATAGCCCTTGGAGCGCAGATATTTATCTGCGTCGAGCGCGGTGCGCCCTGGCTGCGTGGGAAACGTCACCAGCAGGAAATTCGCGGCGCTTGGCGTCACTTCTAAGCCGAGCGCTTCAAGCGCGGGCGTCATGCGCGCGAGTTCGTGTTCGTTGTGCTGCGCGCTCTTTTGCATGAACGCGTCGTCTTCCATCGCGGCGACGCCCGCCATTTGGGCCGGCGTTGAGCAATTGAACGGCGAGCGCACGCGGTTTAGCGCATCGATCACATGCGCCGGCCCATAGCCCCACCCGAGGCGCAGCGCGGCAAGCCCGTAAATCTTCGAGAACGTGCGCGTCATCAGAACGTTCGGCGCCTCGCCCGCCAGTTCGATGCCGGACGAATAATCGTTCTTGCGCACGTATTCGGCGTATGCCGCATCGATTACGAGCAACACATTTTCCGGCAGCCCCGCGTGCAAGCGGCGCACCTCCGAAAACGGAATATAGGTTCCGGTCGGATTGTTCGGGTTGTCGAGAAACACGAGCTTGGTGCGCGGCGTGACGAGCTTCAGCATCTCATCGACGCTTGCCGTGAAGCCATCATTGCGCGCTGTTTTGACGATCGCGCCCGATTGTTGCGCCACGATCTTGTAAATCGAGAACGCGTACTGGCTTTGGATCATCTCATCGCCGGCGCCGAGATAGGCTTTACCGAGCAGGAAGAAGAGTTCGTCCGAGCCCGCGCCGCAGACGAGACGATTACTGTCGAGCCCGTACCGGCGCGCAATGGCTTCACGCAGGATCGTTGCGCCGCCTTCAGGATAGGTCGCGAGATCGGCCGCGGCGGCTTCAAACGCCGCGCGCGCCTTCGGGCTCGGCCCGAAGGGGTTTTCGTTCGAGGCAAGCTTCACCGGGTGCGCAAAGCCAGGGACTTTGCTCTCGCCCGGCTTGTAGGGCTCGATCTCGAGAATATTCGGCAGTGCTTTCGGCGGCATGACTTTTCGCGGTGTCTAGACCCGCGCGAAGGACCCCACGATACGGAAGCCGTCAAGCCCGCCCCGCGCCAAGCTCGTCACGCGGACATCGTCCGCCGGCACGAAACCTTCAATCCGGTAGAGGACGCGCGGCTCGGACCGTGCCATTTCACGGGCGTTGAACCCAGCCTCGGCGAGCACTTTTAGCGCGCGATGGTGCTGATCGAACGCCAAAGCGACGGTGATGTCCTGCCCGGCGGGCTCCAAGGGCACATTCTTACAGAACACCGCCGCTTCGGGGTCCGCGGCGCGGTCCCCCCGGAACGGAAGCGCCGCGATCAGCGCGACTTTGTGGTAGCGGCTCTCCGATAAGGTCGGCCACCAACCGCCCGCGCCGCTCGGCCCAGGCCAGGGCACGATGGCGACCATGTTCGGCGTTTCCGCTGCTCTGCTCAGCGCAGCGCGCGGGTCTGTGGCGCGGTGGATGCGGGTGCGCGAGCCGTAATGGCGGCGTGCGATGTCGTGCAGGCGCACAGGATCGGCCCCGCCGCCGACCACGACATCCACAGGTCCGTGCCGGCGGACATTGGCCGCGATCAGCACGCGCCAAAGCTCGACGATCAAATCCGGCTCCACAGGCTCGGAAGCGGCCGCGATAAGGCGGCGCATCATCTGAATTTCGCGCGCGGGCCGCATGGGAACTGCATCGGATTTCAGCGCCGGCAGCCCGTCAGCGATCTTCAAACGCTCCGCAAGCAGCGCCAGAATCTTATCGTCGACCGCATCTAATTCGGCGCGCACCGCATCCAAACGCGGCGCGTCCGCACCGCTTGTTCCGGGCCCGGTATCGCTCATGGCTGCAACCCTAGCGACGAATTCTTGACAATTCCATGCAGACCCCGCGCGTGCATGACCCCAGTCACGGCTTAACAAAGCGTTGCAGAAAGGGATATGCGCGGGCCCGGCGCGCTATATAAGGCTGTCATGATTCAAGCTGCAGCAGCCAAAGACCAAGGCGGGCGCGGATTTTCGGCCGGCGGCGTGCGGACGATGACATTCGACGCGCCGCTGCAATTGTCGAATGGCGGGCATATCGCACCGTTGCAGATCGCGTACGAAACTTACGGCCAGTTGAACGCCGATAAATCCAATGCCGTGCTTATCTGCCACGCGCTGACGGGCGATCAATTCGTTGCGAGCCCCAATCCCGTCACGGGCAGGCCTGCGTGGTGGCCGCGCATGGTGGGCCCTGGGCGGCCAATCGACACCAATCGCTTCTTCGTGATCTGCTCGAATGTTCTTGGCGGCTGCATGGGTTCCACGGGCCCCGCCTCCATCGCGCCGGATGGTCAGCCTTATGGCGTGCGCTTCCCAGTGATCACGGTGCCCGACATGGTGCGCGCGCAAGCGATGCTCATTGAGAAGTTGGGCATTCAATCGCTTTTTCTTGTCACCGGCGGATCGATTGGCGGCATGCAGGCTCTGCAATGGGCAAGCGCCTATCCCAAGCGCGTATTCGCGTGTGCGCCGATCGCGACGGCTGCGCGCCATTCGGCGCAAAATATCGCGTTCTACGAAGTTGGGCGCCAAGCGATCATGGCCGACCCTGAGTGGCGCAGCGGGGAATATCTCATGCAATCGACGCGGCCCGCCAAAGGCCTCGCCGTCGCGCGCATGGCGGCGCATATCACGTATCTTTCTGAGGCGGGTCTGCGCCGGAAATTCGATCGCCAATTGCAAGAGCGCGAACATTTTTCCTTCGGTTTCGACGCGGATTTTCAGGTCGAAAGTTATTTGCGTCATCAAGGACAAAGTTTCGTCGATCGTTTCGATGCGAACTCGTATCTCTACATCACGCGCGCGATTGATTATTTCGATCTCGCCGCCGATTTCGGCGGGTCGCTCGCGCAAGCCTTCAAGGACGCGCCGACGCGGTTCTGCGTGGTCGCGTTCTCAAGCGATTGGCATTATCCGCCGGAAGATAACCGCCAGGTCGTGCGTGCGTTGATCGCGGCGGGCGCGGAGGCATCTTATGTCGAAGTGCCGACCGATAAGGGGCATGACGCTTTCCTGCTCGATGAACCGCATTTCGAGCGCGCGCTGACCGGCTTCATCGACAGCGCCGCCCATGCGCGCGGACTTTCGCTGCCAGGTGAAGGCGCATGACGCTCGCACTCGATAGCCGTGACATTGTCGCCGCCGCTTCCCGGCCGCGCAGCGCCTCGCGCGGCGACTATGCCGTCATCGCGTCGATGGTGCACGAAGGCGCGCGCGTGCTTGATATCGGCTGCGGCGACGGCGAATTGCTGCAAATGCTGCAACGCGAGCGCGGCGCCAAAGCGCGGGGCATGGAGCTGAGCCAGGATGGCGTGAACGCCAGCGTCGCCAAGGGGCTTTCCGTCGTACAGGGCGACGCGGATCGCGATCTCGTCGATTATCCCGACAATTCGTTCGACTACGTAATCCTCTCGAAAACAATCCAGGCAGTGCGGCATCCGCGCGAAGTTCTTAAAGAGCTCGCGCGCATTTCGGAACGTGCGATTGTTTCGCTTCCCAATTTCGGCCATTGGCGGATGCGGTCGCAATTGCTGCTGACGGGACGTATGCCGAACACGCCTGCGCTGCCGACACGCTGGTGCGAGACGGAAAATCTGCATCTTTGCACGATCCGCGATTTTGCCGATCTCACGCAGGAATTGCGGCTGGATATTGAACGCGCGGTTCCGATCGCCGGCGGCCAGCCCGGGCCGCCGTTCGCCCGTTCGCTCTGGCGGGCCAATTGGTTTGCGGAAGAAGCCGTCTTTTTGCTGGCGCGCAGCTAACCATAAAGCCTGCAAATGCAATGCTCTGCGCGAGCCCGCTGCGCCCGGCTTCGCCTGCTGGCGTTTTCGCCTTGAAGCCGCCCCGCGAGACTGGTTCATCTGCACGCCATGTCGCGGGACGGACAAGATCATTGGCGGCCTGACGCACCGAAGCGCCGGTGGACGCTTGGGCTCTGGTCGTCCGCTATTTTTCACATCTGTCTCGTCGTCATTCCGATCGCAGGCGCGAAGGCTGTCAGCGTCGTCATGGGCGACAAGCTCTACACGTACGAAGCGACCGACAGCGCCAAGCAGCAGACGCGCGCGGCGCTCGATGCGTTGGCCGAAGGCATTCTCACAACGCATGACCGGCGCCTCGAGTGGGACAATAAAGTCGCCGCCGCGCTGATGGCTGGCGATATCGCGGGCGCGCGCGGCCTCATGTTGTTCTCGCCGAATATCGTCGATCCGCAGGGACGCACTCAGATCCTGCGCGACGCGGGCGGCGCGTCCGACGCCGAAATTGAGAGCGGCGCGCTTAATTTGCTCACGCCCGGCACCCGCGCACGTTACGCGACAAGCGTTCCGCTGCTTGCGCGGCAGACATCGGCGCAAAGCATGGTGCGGCCACGCGCCGGCGCTTACGTCGCGGGCGATGTCGCGGATTTTGAAGCTGCGGCGGTCGCCGATATTGAAAACCCCCAGGCGGACCATTTGCGTTTCGTGCTGATGAGCCAGCCGATCATTCGCGCCGGTCAAATGTCGCCCGACGCATTGACCGGCACCGCCGTTTTAACCGCAGCGCTCAATGCGAACGCCGTGCGACCCGAATTCCGCGATGCGCTTTCAGCACTGGCGGAAGCTGCATTGCCGCGCACGCGCTTTCGTGAAGAAGCCGCGCGCCGCGGCGTAGCGCTTCAAGAACGCGGCCAAGCACTCGACGCCGCTTACCGCGCAACGCTCACGCGCGATGCGGTTGCAGCTTTCGACAGCGCGCTCGCCCGCATCGGAAAAATGGGCGCCGACGCCGGCGGGCCTGGCGCGATCAATCTGTTACGGCACGCGCGGCGCCTCGACGATTTATCGAAGCTGGGGCTGATCGCAGCGACCAATCCTGATCGCGGCGCGGCGCTCGCGCGCGCATTGCCGTTGAGCGGGGCATTACCGCTCGCGGGACGCGGCGCGCTCGATATTACGCCGGAGTTTGCAATACCGGCTGTCATCGCGCTGATCGCGCTTTTGCTGATCGCATTCACCGCGCTGATGACGGCCGCGCAGGCTGTGGCGCACGCGCTGGAAAATGTGGGCATTGTGCGCCCAGAAGAGCAAGCGCCGCGTCCAAAGCGCGGCGCCAAACTCATTCGCGAATTTCAGCGTTAGCCTCGAAACAACGATAGAACGGCTTGCGGTTGCGCGTTTGCGATCGCAAGGCCCGATTGATCGAGCCCCTGCCGCACCTGTAGCGCCAAAAGCCGTGCGCCATCCGCGCTCAAATCACTGCGCGCGCCGATTGCGCTTTCAGCCGCGCTCACGAAACCAGAATGGGCCTGCAGCTCGCGCGATGCGTTTTCGAGGCGCGTCAGGTGCTCCTGCAACGCAGCGGCGCCATCCTGCGCGGCTTTCGCGAGATCGGCTGGAGATATGCTGGACGCATCCGCCGGCACCGAAATGCGGCCGCCAATGCGGAAATCGGCGCCTTCAATCGTCAGCGCCTGCGCGCCGGGCTCAGCCGCCACCGACAAATCATCGCCGAACAGCAAGCCTGACTGCGCAGCGTTCAAACCGCTTACATAGGCGTCAATTTCGACTTGCGCGTTTTGATCGTTGCGGGCGCGTTCTCCGATTTGATTGAGCCGCGTCAGCGCTTCGCGGCCAGCGGCCAGCGCTAGATCCAAGGCGGCTAGGCCGTCGTCGATGCTTTCGCGCGATGCGCTCCATGTGGACGCCGCGCCGCTGACTTCAGCGCTGTCATTTGTATTGGCTGCCGCGCGTTGCGGCAGAGTGAGCTGAGGGCGGGCCGTGACGCGCGTATCGATGCCGAGCGCGCCGGATGAAATTCCGCCTG
>JBEVOS010000293.1:0-13135 GCA_040507435.1 Caulobacterales bacterium
CGTCCTTGGTGTGAAAGCGCGTCATTAGCCTTGAGAGATTGACCGCGTCGTGTTCGAGGCTTGCGGCGGCGGCCGTTGTTTCTTCGACCATGGCGGCGTTCTTCTGCGTCACCTGGTCCATATTGTTTACGGCTGCGTTGATTTGATTCAGGCCCGTCGCCTGTTCTTGCGCGGAGGCGGCGATGTCGGAAATCAGGGCGTCAATTTCCGCGACCTTCGAGACGATGCCGGAAAGCGCCGCGCCCGTATCGCTCACGAGTTTCGCGCCACGGCCAACTTGGTCGGAGCTTTCGGAGATCAGCGACTTAATTTCCTTGGCGGCGTCTGCGGAGCGTTGTGCGAGCGCACGCACTTCTTGCGCAACGACGGCGAAGCCGCGTCCCGCTTCGCCAGCGCGCGCAGCTTCCACGCCTGCGTTGAGTGCGAGCAAATTGGTCTGAAAGGCGATTTCATCGATCACGCCGATGATTTGGCTGATTTTCTTTGCGCTGCCTTCAATTTCGCTCATAGCGCCGACGGCTTCGTTCATCACAGCGCCTGAGCGCGCAGCGACATCGCGCGCATCGGCGGCGGTCGCGGCCGCTTGTTTGGCGCCAGCGGCGCCGCGCGTGACAGTGGAGGTGATTGTATCAAGCGCAGCTGCTGTTTGTTCAAGCGTTGCAGCCTGCTGTTCGGTGCGCTTGGAGAGATCGTCGGCGGCCGATGCGATTTCCGAAGTGCCGCTTTTCATGCTTTCGGCAGCGTTGACGGCGTTGGAAAGCGCATCGTCCAGAGATTCAATTGCGGCGTTGAAGTCTGCGCGCAAGCGCTCATGGCTTTCAGGGAAGCGGGCCGTAATGCGCGCCGTGAGATCGCCTTGCGACAAACGCCGCAACGAATCTGCGAGTGCGCTGACGACGAGTTCTTGTTCTTCCTGTTTGGTTTTACGTTCCGCTTCCATCGCGCGGCGCGTTTTTTCCTGCGCTGTCACATCGACGGCGATCTTCATCACTTTGACGGTCTGACCCGCGGCGTTGATGATCGGGTTGTACGAAGCCTGAATGTAAATTTCCGCTTCGGATTTCGTGATGCGGCGGAATATTTGCGAGGAGAATTGGCCGGACCGGAGCTGGCGCCAGAAATCCTCATATTCAGGGCTTTCGCGCTCAGCGCGATCCATGAAAATGCGGTGATGCTGACCGACGATCTCGGAGAGCTTATATCCCATCGCGCCAAGAAAATTATCGTTGGCCCAGAGGATCGTCCCATCTGGTTTGAATTCGATCAACGCTTGCGAGCGGCCGACTGCGGCGAATTTTGCTTCCAATTCCGCGAGTTTGTCTTCCGCGCTTTCAGCGCTCCCACGAGCTTTCCCAAACATCCGCTGCCTCAAAGATTGCTATGGCTACAATGATTGGTTGTGTTGGCTAATGGCGGTTTAAGTGCGCAAAACAGCGTTTGTTGAATAGTTTGAAATTTTGCTGCGTCGATGCCGGCTACACGCCTTCGCGGCATCGTGTTTCGTGCGGAGTGCGGATAGGAAGTTTGTAAAGTTTGTACACGAGTTAATGTGATGAAAACCGGCTTAGGTTAGCCGTTTGCGGGATCTCTGAAGTGAAGCATGCGCACGCTATCGTCCGCTGTATCGAGCACGGCACATGTCAGGACATGTTCGCCGGTGATTTGCGAGCCGTCTCCCGTCGAGCCTGGATTGACGACGAGCGGCCGGCCAATTCTTCCGGAGAACGGCGTGTGCGTATGGCCGCCCAATACGAAGTCGGCCTCGATTTCCGCAAAGCGCTTCATTTGCGGTGAATTGGGATAGACATAATCATGCGTCCACGGCGTTGCGTGGACCATGATGAGCTGCTTGCCGCCTGGGTCGAGGTCGATGCGTTCCGATTGGTTCTTGAGCCAATCAATCATCTCGGGATCGGCTTTGCCGCGCTCTATATCACGCGCGGCGACATATTTCAGATAATCGACATCATGATTGCCGAGCACGGTGATCGCTTTGCGGTCGCGCAGAATGGCGATCACGTCGTTTGAGAAGCGATATTGGGTGACGATATCGCCCAGGCAGAGCAGCTCGTCGATATCGCCCATAAGACGCAGCGCTTCGTCCAACGCCGCAGCGTTGCAATGAATGTCCGAGACGATGCCGAATTTCAAACTCTGTCACCCCTGGCCAGATTATGGCGTCACTTCGCTTCGCGGCGCCAGCCCCACATGAGCAGGGCAAGGCCCACGAACGCCCAGAGCCAGCCGGGGCCGAGCGGCTCGGCTTGCGAGGCGCGCACCGTGTAGGCGGCGTTGGTGCGTAAGCCGATCCATCCATCGCCTGCGGCGCGTGCGCCGCCTTCGATGCGCCGTATCTGCGGCAAGCGGCCAGCGTCTTCGCCCGTAAAGATCACACCGCCCCGGCTCGCCTCAACCATCGGGCGCACATATTCGTCGGTGGCGTTGAGTGCTGCGGCTTCGCGGGGATTGAGCGGGCCGCGTGCAGCGAAGGCGCGCAGATCGCCGTTGCGCGCTTCGAACAGGCCCTGCGTGTTTGTTGCGTAGGCGCCTCGGAATACGCCAGGCGCAGTTTCGGTAAGCGCGACTTGCTGTTGCTGGCCGGTTGGATCGATCACCGTCACAGGTGCTGGGGCCGCGCCGAGCGTCGCGCGCTCGACCGTTAAGCCATCGGCGGTGTTTTGCAGCGAGAGGCGTTCATCCTCCAGTTCCGGCTCTTGCATGAGCCAATGCGCAAGACGCCGCAGCATTTCGCCGTAAGGGCCGCCGCCTTCATAACCGCGCGCCCAAAGCCAAGCTTGGTCGCTCCACAATTGCGCGACGCGGCCTTTGCCTGCGCGATCCAGTACGAGCAGCGGGCGGCCGCCCGCGCCGCTCAAAATTGTTTGTCCGCCGCTTGCGCGCGCATCGACTTGGCGTGTCCATGGCCCCCATTGCTGCGGGTTAGGCAAGCCGCGCAGCACAGGGTGACGTTGACCGAGCGCGGTCGGCGTGGGGCGATAGGTTTGTTGGATCACGCGGCCGCTCGGCTGCGAGGGAAGAATGCCGGCGAGCGGCGTGCGGAAAATAGAATCGTTTGTTGCGTCCCAAGGCCCCGCGGTGATCAGCAACGCGCCGCCGTTTTCGACACGCCGCGCGATATTGTCGAAATAAATCGGCATCAGAATATCGCGGCGGCGATAGCGATCGAAAATGATGAGATCGAATTCGTCGAGACGATCGACGAACAATTCTTGGGTGGGGAACGGGATGAGGGCGAGTTCGTCGAGCGGCGTGAAATCCTGCTTCTCCGGCGGACGCAGAATTGTGAAGTGGACGAGATCGACGGCCGGATCGCTCTTCAAAAGATTTCGCCAAACGCGTGCGCCCGGATGCGGCTCGCCGGTGATCAGCAGCACACGCAAACGATCACGCACGCCGACTGCGGAGAACGCCGCACGATTGTTGGACGCTGAGATTTCGCGCGGGCCTTGTTCGGCCTCAAGCACAATCATGTTCGGCCCGCGTTTTGGCGTGCGCACGTCGAGGTCGAAAGGCTGGTTCGCAATGACCGACGTGTTGGAAACTTGCTGACCGTCGATGCTGACGCGCACATTCACCGGGCCGTTTGAAGGATCGTGAACTTGTGCGCGGATGCGCATGTTCTCGCCGACAATACCGAAGGTAGGCGCTGATATGAGTTCGATGCGGCGGTCGCCGCGTTCGGGATCGCCGACGATCAGCGCGTGAACGGGGCCAGCGTTGGCGAATTTTTGCGGATCGGCGGGCGCATCGGCGATTTGTCCGTCGGTGATCAAAATCGCGCCGGCGACGCGGTTGCGATCAAGATCGGCGAGTGAATCCTCCAGTGCGCTCGCGAGCATGGTGCCGTCCGGCCCGCCGCGCGCTTGGCGCACACGAACGTCGAGGCCGCTTTCACGACCGAGTTGCTCGGCGATGCGCTGGCCTGCGCGTTGCGCGGCTTCCAAACGCCCCGCAAGCGCGAGACTTTCGCTTTGATCGACGATCACGAGAGCGATGTCGTTGGCTGGTTCGCGCCGCTCGTGCACCCAAAGCGGCTGCGCCAAACCGATGAGAATAAGAGTAAGCCCGGCAGCGCGCGTCAGCGGGGCGTCGCCTTTGCGCCATATATACGCGGCCCATAAAAGCGCGCCGATCACGCCAAGCGCAATGATCCACGGCCAAGGCAGCGCCGGATCCCAACCGATGCGGTCAGCGCCGATCATCTGCGCTCTTGGCCCATGCGCTCGAGCAGCGCCGGGATGTGCACTTGATCGGCTTTATAATTTCCGGTGAGCGAGACCATCACGAGATTGACGCCGAAGCGCAGTGCGAGTTCGCGTTGACGTGCGCCATTCGAGAGGCCTGCATCGCTTGCCCAGGCGCTGGCCCAATCGCCATCGCCGATGAAGAGCGAAGCGACACCATCGCGCGATTCACTGGCGCTTGCGCTTTCGGCCCATAGCCGTGTCGACATCGTGCGGCCAGGAAAGGCGCGCATCAGATAGAAGGATCGCGCGACGACATGATCTGTGGTGACGACTTCGAGCGGCGGCGCGTCCAATCCTTGCAGCATTGTCGCGGCGGGTCTGCCTGCCGTCGAGCGGCCAGCATCTCGCGTATCAACCAATAGGAGGCCGCCAAGGCGGAGGTAGCGTTCGAGGTTCGCAAGCGCTGCATCTGGTAAAGGCTGCGGATTGTCGGACGCCGCCCAATAAATGAATGGATACGGCGAAAGATCATCACGTGCGAGATCAACAGCGACAGGCGCGCCCGGTTCGACGCTGGTGCGATTGCGCAGCACAGTCGACAGCGCGACGAGCCCTTCTCTCGCGCGTGAATCGATACGCGTGTCGCCGGTGCGTACGTAAGCGAGATGGAGATCGATTGTCGGATCGTTGGATTGGGCGTGGGCGTATGGCGCGCTTAACGGCAAAAGTGCGATGAGCAGCAGCGCCGCCGCGCCAAATTTCGGTAGGCGAATTTGCGGCAGACGCCCTGCAATGAAGAGGGCGATTAAAAGATCGATCGCCATCATCAGTGCTGCAAGCCCGAGGAAAAGGCCGGTGAGCGGACGATCAAAACGCAGGGACAAGCCCGCGCGCGTGACGCCATTCGGCAATTGCAATGCGCTGAGCTGTTCGCTCGGGCGCGCGGCGTCGATGGCGGCGGCGAGGCCGGCGCGTTCGTAAAGGCCTGGCGGGGTTGCAGCGCTTGGCGTCGCGCGTGCGAATTGATCGGCGGGAATTGCTTGCGCATCGCGCGGCGCTGGCTCCAGGGCGCCATATCCGTCGAGCAGACGCTGCGGCGTATACGGGCCGATCGTTTGCTGTTCTTCTGCAGCGCCTTCCGCGCGGCCTGCAAACGCCATCGTTCTGCGCAGCATATCGACGAAAAGGCCGGAGAGCGGCACGTCCGACCAATCGGGGCGCGCGCTCACGTGATACAAAACGACAAGACCGCGCTCGCGTTGCGCAGCTGTGACAAGCGGAGAGCCGTCCTCCAACGCTGCCCAGACATGGGCCTGTGCGATTGAACTCGGTTCTGCCAGCACTTGCCGGCGCACGGCTACGTCGCTTGGCGCTGTTAAGCCGGAGAAGGGAGAGTCTTCTGCGAAAGCACGGATGTGCTGCGGGCGCTCCCAAGCCAGTGCGCCGCCGATTGCGCGCGCGCCAGGGCGTAAGCGAACTGGCAGAGGTTCTGTCGCGGAATCTGCAAGACGCGGTCCCGCGAAGCGCACGAGCAAGCCGCCGCGTTCGATCCAGCGTTCGAGCGCCACGCGATCGCCCGGCGTGATCGCCGCCGCATCCGGCATAATCATCGCTTGCACGCGCGCGTCGATCAGCGTGCGCACTTCGCCGCGCTGCAGGCTGGCATAAGGCGAAAGCGCACGTTCGACGTAGTAGAGTTCCGATAAGAGCGGCTGGCTTGCGCTTGCAGCGTCAACGAGGCCGACGCGCGGACGGTTCGCGCCATTCGCCATCAAGCGCACAGCGCCTGCGCTTTCTTCGCCGACAATGCGTACGCGCGCTGCGCGCTGTGCGATTTCCGGCGGCAGTGCGATTGTTGCGCGGGCGACGTTTCCGTCAAAACGCAACGGCGCCGAGCCAAGCGAGCGGCCTTGCTGCGTTTCCACAGCGATCGCGCCTTCCGCGCCGCCGCCGGGACCCCGCCGCGCTTCGATCTCCACGCCGTTTTGCGTAATCTCTGCGTAAGTCAGCGCACGTGCGCCGCGTGCTGGGATACGCGCCGTGACGGGGCCGCGTTCCGCGAGCGTGCGCGCGAATTGCGCTGCGCCCTGATCTTCAAGCCCGTCGGTGATCCAGAAGATGCGCGCGAAATTCCCTGAGAGATCGTTCAAGCGGCGCAGGGCGTCGGCGCGATCCGGACGCCATGACGCGGGTTCGATTTGTGCGATTCGCGCACGCGCATCCGCGCCGGTGAGCGCCTCGCCCGCATCGGATGGACGAATTTGCGGCGCGGTGCGCAACAAGAAAACTTGCCCGTTTCCGGTTTCAGCTTGTCGGGCCGCAGCGATCGCGGCGTTGCGCGCATCGCTCCAAAACGGCGCGCTTGTCCAACCATCGTCGATGACGATCAGCATGCGCCCGCCGCCGCCGGTTGCTTCGGCCGCCTGCGGCGCGAGAGAGGGGCGCGCAAAGCCGACAATGAGAAGCGCCGCCGCGAGCGCACGAAAGATCACGAGCCACAGCGGCGCCCGTTCGCGGCTTTGTTCTTCGGTTTTGAGATCAAGAAGAAGTCGTGCAGGCGGGAACGTCGCGCGCGCCGGCGGCGGCGGCGTTGCGCGCAGCAGCCACCAAAGAACTGGCAGCGTCAGAAGCCCGAGCAGGGCGAATGGCGCAGCGAATACGAGCGGGCCCAGTGTCACGCGTAACGCTCCGCAATTGTCGCCGTCAGCATAGCGAGGGCGGGCGCTGGACTATGATCGGTGCGATGTAAAAGCGCTGGAAAGCCAAATTTTCCCGCCATCAGGCGCAGATCACGGCGATGTTGCGCGAGGCGCGCAGCGTAAATTTCTTTTGCCGCTTCGGCCCGGCCGATCAGGGCCTCGCGGTGACGCCCGCCAGGTTCCCGGAATAGCGTGCGGCCTTGAAACGGAAAATCTTCCTCGGCCGGATCGGCGACCATCAAAAGCGCGCCCGATGCGCCAACGCTTGCAGCCGCTGCTAGACGATCGCGCCAGAGTTCGATCGGCGCATAGAAATCACTGGCGTAGATGACGACACTGCGTGTCGATGGCGCGGGCGGCGCGTCGAAGCGATGGTCGCGCAAATCGAGCGCTAATCTTTCGAGCGCGCGCGGGCCGGCGCGCGTGACTTGACCGAGCGCGCCGACGCGTTCACCGCCACGCGTGATCAAAAGCGAAAGCGCAAAAGAGAGGACAAGCGCGCGATATTTTTTTGTCGGCAATTGGCCGCTGCTCGCCCAATCCATGCCAGGGTCGCCGTCGATCCAAAACCAGGATGTTTGCGCCGCTTCGCGTTCGCGTTCTTTTACGTAGAGCCGTTCGCCGCGTGCGCTGCGGCGCCAATCGACGGCGCGTGCGCCATCCTCGGCGCTGTGATCGCGGTATTGCCAGAACGCTTCACCTTGGCCCGCGCGTCTGCGCCCATGCACGCCTGGCGCGGCGGCGGCGAGCTTTTTCGCATCGAGCAGCACGCCCGGCAGATCGGCGGCGAGCGCCAGCGCGTCGAGGCGGGCGTTAGTCATTGTAATCTAGGCGGCCTTGCCTGCGAGATCATCCACCAGCGTAGCGATATCCAAGCCTTCAGCGCGCGCGCCAAACGAGAGCGCCATACGATGCGCCAGCGCGGGGCGCGCCAAAGCTGCGACATCGTCAATCGAGGGCGCCAAACGCCCGCGTAGCAAAGCGCGCGCACGCACAGCGAGCATCAAAGCTTGCCCTGCGCGCGGGCCCGGCCCCCAGGCGACATGCGCATTCACGCGCGGATCGTTCGATGCACCGGGACGCGCGGAGCGTACGAGAGTCAAAATCGCGGTGAGCACTTTTTCACCGACAGGCATCCTGCGCACGAGATGCTGCAGCCGGATCAGCGATGGGCCATCGAGCACGCGTTGCGGCTCGGTTTCGCCGAGACCTGTCGTTTCGATCAAAATGCGCCGCTCGGTCTCGCCATCAGGATAGGGCACATCGACTTGCAGCAAGAAACGATCGAGCTGCGCTTCCGGCAATGGATATGCGCCTTCGTGTTCGATCGGATTTTGCGTTGCGAGCACGTGGAAAGGCTGCGGCACATCATAGGCGATGCCGGCGACGGTCACGTGCTGTTCCTGCATCGCTTGCAACAACGCCGATTGCGTGCGGGGGCTGGCGCGATTGATTTCATCGGCCATGAGCAGACTTGTGAAAATCGGGCCTTTCACAAATCGAAAGTGCCGCTTGCCGGTTTCGTCAACATCGAGGACTTCTGAACCCAAGATGTCGGCGGGCATGAGGTCCGGTGTGAATTGCACGCGGTTCCAATCGAGGCCAAGCACATGCGCCATCGCTGCGACGAGGCGGGTTTTGGCGAGGCCCGGCGCGCCGACGAGCAGGACGTGCCCTCCCGCGAGGACGCCAGCAAGGGCTAGCTCGACGACCCGCTCCTGCCCGAAGACGGCCTTGCCGATTTCGGCCCTGACCCTGGCCAGCGTCTCGCCGGCGGCTTCGGCTTCGGCGACAAGTGCTTGCGGGTCATCATTGCTCATGGGCGGAAGCTCTTGAATATGGACGCCGAAATTATGACGCTGGGAGAGAAAGTGACTACCGCAAGCACAGGTCTTGAGGCGCTGATCAAGTCTTTGCGCCAGGAAATCGGCGAGGACGGCGTCACGAGGCGCGGAATCCCCCCGGTCGAGGCTTGGAACCCACACTATTGCGGCGAGGCGGGGTTTCAGATCCTGGCGGACGGGACGTGGCTGCATGAGGGGACGCGGATTACGCGCGAGCCGCTTGTCCGGCTCTTCGCATCGATTTTACGGAAAGATGCTGACGGACGGACCTATCTCGTCACGCCTGCAGAAAAGATTTTGGTCGAAGTTGCGGACGCGCCTTTTCTCGCGATCCGCGCGGATCGCACTGGAGCGGGCGCGGATCAGTCGATCGTGTTCACGACGAATACTGGCGATATTGTCACGCTTGGGTCAGCGCATCCGCTGCGTGTTACAATTGATCCAGAAACGCGTGAGCCGCGCCCCTATGTGCTTGTGCGCGGACGGTTGGAGGCGCGGATTTTACGCGCGCCATTTTATGAGTTGGTGGAATGGGCCGAGGAGCGCGATGGAAAACTTGGCGTCTTGAGCCAAGGCACATGGTTTGCGTTGGGACGCGCGTAGACCTCGCGCATTGCGAATTCGCATTGGGTTGTAACAAAACCGTCGTCGGATCAAACAATCGTGTTCTCCGATCCGCGTGGTGAGTTGGCGCGTATCCGGGAAGCGCATTTAAGCGCCTGCCGGAGAATGACATGAAATTCGCCTATCTGGCTTTTATGGCTGCGCTTGCGCTTCCTGTTTCCGCGCAGGCGAAAACAATTGCAGCGCTCACCAGCGAAAACACTTTGGTCCATATTGATTCTGAAACCCGCCGCGCGACGCGCACGGTTGAGATTTCTGGCGTGAACGGGCCGGTTGCAGCGATTGACCTGCGTCCTGCCGATGGAATGCTTTATGCGCTGGCTTACTCTGGCGGTGTTTATACGATTGATCCCATGACCGGCGTTGCGACGCGGAAATCACAATTACGCATAGCGCCTTCCGCGGCTGGCGCAGTGACCGCCGATTTCAATCCTGTCGCAAACCGTTTGCGGATCATCACTTCGAACGGCGCGAATTTGCGCGCGAATGTCGATAATGGCGACGTTACCGAAGATCAGCGTTTGCGCTTCGTCAGCGGTGAAGGCCAGCCGAACATCATCGCTGGCGCGTATACGAATTCAATCGCAGGCGCGACTGAAACGACGTTGTTCGACATTGCCGCCGACGGCGCCTTTTTGCGCCAAGCGCCGCCGAACGATGGCGTTTTGAACCCAGTTGGATCGCTTGGCGCGTCGCCGTCGCGGATTGCTTTCGATATCGCGACCGTTGACGGCGTGAATGCCGGTTGGGCGATTGCTGGCGGGATGCTGCACAGCATTGATCTCACGACGGGCGCTGCGACATCAACCGGACGTTTGAGAGGCGTGCGCGGCGACGTGCGCGACATCGCCATCTTGCCGTAGCAATACATTGCAGGAAGCGAGCGTCGGACCTCGCTTCTTGCTTTGCGTCTTTGCAATTCCGATTGTTATGACTTTCCGATAAATTCCGGGTGCGCCATCGCGCGCAGGCGCGCGCCATGTTCAGGCGGAATATCGCGGGCGCGACGATCTTCGGGGGAAAAGCAGATATTCGCGATTTGGGTCGTGGTTACGAGGCGCTGCGTTTCCTTCTCAAATACCCAGCTTCCCCAACGCAAGATTTTATGCGTGAGATCGAAGATTGCTGAGTAGGTAAGAAGCGTATTGCCCATACGTGCGGGCGTAACGGCGACGACGCGTTGCTCCAGCGCAGGCCACAAAATACCATCGATACTGCGCCAGACATGATCCATCACGCCTTGGCTGACTTCCGGATAGTCGCGCTTCACGGCACGTGGGCGTGAGGGCGCCCAGTAGCCTTCGGCGTCACATTCCTCAGGCTCGATTTTGCGCATGACGTGCGGTTCGATTTTCGCGCGCGCTAGGTCAGCGATTGTCACATTCAGCTTCATCGCATCGGTAGGAACGCTTCGCGGCTGGCTTCGTGCGGGCACATCAATGATACGCGCGCTGGCTGTCTCCACCACTTGCTCAGGGAAGGGACGGGGCGCGCGCGTCGCACGATCGAGAAGCTTCGTGGTGAATATAAAAGATCCGGCGACGTCGCCGTTGTCTTCGTTTCGGATCTCTTCGTAGAGCGTGATGGCGTTTGGGGTCGCGGCGCAGATTTCACCAGATACGGAGAGCCGCGCGCCTTCCATCTGTTCGCGGCGGAACAGCGTATGCTGATCGAATGCCGATACGATAAGGCCCGATGAGTCGAGCACTGACTGCGGTAGGCCAATGCGCGCCATCATCTCCGCGCAACCTTCTTCGGCGCGTAGTCCATAAAAATTCATGTTCATGTGGCCGAGATGGTCGATTTCGTTTTCGCCGACCGTCCATTCCGTGAAGCGCGTCAATTCAGCCATTCAGCCATCAATCCGTGTCTTTGCTGCGCGAGCGTACGAAGCTGTGAAAGCTACGCCAAGGCGCGCAGTGCTTTCATGCGACGAAATGCGCCGCTAATGTGCAGGCTCAACAATACAGATAGGCGAGTAGGGACATGCAGCTCGACAATGCTTCGATCTTGATTACGGGCGGCGCCGGCGGTTTTGGCGCGGCGACTGCTCGGCGCGCTGCAGCTGCGGGAGCGCATGTCGTTGTCGCTGATATTTCCGCTGAGAAAGGTGAAGCGCTCGCGCGTGAACTCGGCGCTAGAGCACAATTCGTGCAGACGGATGTGCTGAGCGAAGATTCAGTGGGCGCTGCTGTTGCTGCTGCGTGCGCACGCGCGCCGTTACGCGCCGCCGTGATTGTTCATGGCGGGCCAGCGGCGGGCAAACGCATCATTGGGAAGGATGGAAAGCGGTACGAGCTTGCGCTGTTTCGCCGGACTGTCGATTATTTTCTCAACGGCACCTTCAACGCCTTGAGCCAGGCTGCGGAAGCGATGGCGCAAAATGAAACGCTCGACTCCGATCAACGCGGCGTGCTGATCACGACGGCGAGCATTGCTGGTTTTGAAGGCCAGGTCGGGCAAGCTGATTATTCGGCAGCAAAAGGCGGTGTGATTGGTATGACATTGACCGCCGCGCGCGATCTTTCGCCAATGGGCGTGCGCGTGATGTGCATCGCGCCCGGCGTTTTCCTCACGCCGGCTTACCGGATGAGTGAGGAGGATGCGCAAGCGCGATTTGGCTCTCGCGTGCCAAATCCGCGCCGCATGGGCCATGCCGATGAATATGCGCGGCTTGCAATGCACATCATCGACAATGATTATCTGAATGGCGAAGTCATCCGCATCGACGGGGCCATCCGCTTCGATCTGAAATAGCGAGCGCTATTTCAGTGTGAATCCGCCATCGGCCAAGATCATCTGCCCGGTGATGAAGCTGCTGGCGGGGCTCACGAGAAACGCCACGGCGGCGGCGATGTCGGCTGGCGTGCCGAAGCGGCGCACGGCGATCTTTTTCAGGATCAATTCCTGCATCTTCGCGATGGCCGGATCTTCAATAGGCGCGGAGCTGAGCGAAATCGGGCCAGGAAGAACGGCGTTTACGCGGATTTTGTCACGCGCAAATTCGGCTGCCGCATCCTGCGTGAGGCGGTTCAACCCAGCCTTCGAAGAATTATAAGCGAAACGCGTTGGCGCTGCTGGGCGCAATGAGCCCATCGATGAGATGTTCACGATGTTGCCGCCGCCGTTTTCGCGCATGATGCGTGCGCCTTCACGGATGCAAAAGAACGTGCCGCGCAGGTTCACCGCGTTCATGTTGTCCCATTGCTCGGCGGTGGTTTCGAGGAAGGGTGACGTGACAGGATAGATGCCGGCGTTGTTGACGAGGATGTCGATCGCGCCGTGCTCTTTCTTCGCGCTTTCCATCAGTGTTTTAACGGAAGCTTCGTCACGTAGTTCGAACGGTAGGCGGATGGCCTGCCCGCCTTCGTCGCGGATTTCCTTTGCGACGGCTTCACCGCTCACCGGGTCGCGTGAAGCTACTACTATTTTCGCGCCGAGGCGTCCGAGCTCCAGCGCTATGCCGCGGCCGATGCCACGATTGGCGCCTGTAACGACGGCGGCTTTCCCCGAAAGGCCGAATAATTCGTCTGCTCTGGATTTTGCGGCGGTAGCGATGTCGGCCTCCCGGTTCGTAGAATTGGTATCGAGAAAATCGATACGTTGTGAATTTTCTCCTAGCCGAAAGACTTCACATTGCCTAGTGGCCGCTTTGGGCAGTTACAGGGAGCGTGCGATCAGCATTTTCATGATCTCGTTCGTTCCGCCGTAGATGCGCTGCACGCGTGCGTCGCGGAACATGCGGGCTATCGGGTATTCC
>JBEVOS010000326.1:0-5687 GCA_040507435.1 Caulobacterales bacterium
CTCTCCGGATGATTGCGCGTTTTTCCAGCTATCGCTCTCCTCCAAACCGACGCGTATCCAAAAGACGATGACTGCGAGCAGCGCTCCTATGAAAAATGGGATGCGCCAGCCCCAGGCTTGGAGATCTTCCGTCGTCATCACGTTTTGGAGAAGGATGAGAAGGCCAAGCGCGATCAGCTGCCCCGCGATCAACGTGACGTATTGAAAGCTTGACCAAAAGCCACGCCGGGCGCGCGGCGCTACTTCGCTCATATAGGTCGCGCTCGCGCCATACTCGCCGCCAACGCTCAGGCCTTGGAGCAGCCGCGCAAATACGAGGATTGCTGGCGCGAGTGGCCCGATCTGCGCAAAGCCGGGCGTGAGCGCAACAATCAACGAGCCAAGGCACATCATCCCGACGGCGATCGTCAGCCCCGCCTTACGGCCTCCCCGATCTGCGTAAAGTCCCATGAGCCAGGCTCCGACAGGACGCGCAAAAAAGCCAACAGCGAATACTGCTGCCGCGTTCAGCAATTGCGCTGTGGAATCGCCCTCCGGAAAAAAGACCGGCGCGAAATAGAGCGCAAAAGACGAATACGCGAACCAATCATACCATTCGACCAGATTGCCCGCCGATCCGCCAAGAATCGCCTTCATGCGTTGAATCGGCGTTTTCCCTGTGACTGCATCGCCCTGAAGCGCGTTTGCGCCAGTATTCATGTTCCCCGCCCTATCCTCAGCCTGTCGCCAGATTGCGCATTTATTCCGAAGCGGCCAAGAATAACAAAAAACGTGGTCGGGAGAATGCGCGTGCATTACGCAGAGCTAAAACAGGTGCGGGCGGATTTGACCGCGCCTAGCGCGCAGTTTGAGGTCGTCACCGTCGAGGCCGGCGGGCATATGGTCCGCACCTATCGCCATGCACCCCCAACTTTGCGAGCGTTTTGGCTATCGACCGCAGCGTTCGGAGACCGGGAGTATCTCGTTTACGAGGACGATCGATATACTTATCGCGAGGCGCACGTACTTTCGGCTTCGATTGCAAATTGGCTGCATACGAAAGGCATTAAATCTGGTGATCGCGTCGCGATCGCCATGCGAAATTACCCCGAATGGCTGTTGATCTACTGGGCATGTGTTTCCATCGGGATCGCGGTTGTTGGGCTAAATGCCTGGTGGGTTGTGGAAGAGCTCGAATATGCGCTGAAGGATTCAGCGCCCAAGGCAATCTTCGCCGACGCGGAGCGCTTAGGCCAGCTCGCGTCGAAGCCTGGCATGACGGATGGCATCCACGTCGTCGCGGTGCGGACCGAACCTATGCACCGCGGCGTGATTGCTTGGCGCGACGTTATTTCCGCGCAGAGCACAATGCCGGATGCGACAATCGATCCAAACGACGACGCATGTACCTTTTATACGTCAGGCACGACTGGGCGGCCGAAGGGCGCGCAACTGACGCATCGCAGCTGCACCACGCACATACTGAGCATGCTTTATGCGGCGCTATCCCAATCGACGGCGCTCGCACGCGCGACGGGTGTTGCGCCGCCGCCGCCCGCTCCACCCGTGGCGCTGATCGCAACCCCGTTCTTTCACGTCACCGCGACCAATTGCGGCGCGCATGCCGCAACCGCAATGGGCGGCAAACTTGTGACGATGTATAAGTGGGAGCCAGCGCACGCATTGCATCTGATTGAACGTGAGCGCGTTACGTCACTTAGTACTGTGCCGACGATGGCGCGTGAAATGCTCTTGCATCCAAACTTTGCAGAGCATGACACATCGAGCGTGGTTTCTCTCGGCGGCGGGGGCGCTGCCCTCCAGCCCGATCTCGTCGAGAAAATCGAGGTGCGCGGAAAAGGCGCGCGCGCCGCTACCGGCTACGGACTTACTGAAACATCGGGCATTATCACTTCGGTTTCTGGCGATTTCTTTGTCGCAAAACCTGAGAGCTGCGGCGTCATCATGCCATGCTTTGAGGCGAAGTGCGTCGGGGAAGACGGAAAAGACGTGGCGCGCGGGTCCATTGGCGAGCTTTGGGTGAAGAGCGCGCAAATCGTTAAGGGCTATCTCAACAAACCTGAGGCAACTGCAGAAGCGATCACAGACGGCTGGTTTCATACTGGCGATGTCGCGTGGATCGATGAAGATGATTTCGTTTTTCTTGTCGATCGCAAGAAAGACATGGTGCTGCGCGGCGGTGAGAACGTTTACTGCGCTGAAGTCGAAGCGGCGCTGTATCAACCTCCAGCGGTGGCCGAATGTTGCGTCATGGGCGTGGCGGACGAGCGGCTGGGTGAAGAAGTCGGCGCGGTGATTGTTTTGCGCGATGGATTTGAAGCGAGCGCTCACGATTTGCGCGCCGAGGCCGCGAAGCATGTCGCGCGCCATAAACTGCCGCGGTATTACTGGATTTCTCGAGAACCTCTGCCGCGTAACGCGACTGGAAAATTCATCAAGCGTCAGTTGCGCGATTCATTAAAACCCGCGGACGCCGTCCAAGTTTAAGTTAAGCAGTCCGGATATACCCTCGTGTCTCACGACCCAACATCTCACACTTATTTTTCTCAGCAGTTGAAGCTGCACTATGTCGATTGGGGAAATGAGGCTGCGCCGCCGCTATTGCTCATTCATGGCGGACGTGACCATTCCCGGAACTGGGACTGGGTCGCAGAGCGGTTGCGCGATCGATTTCATATCATTGCGCCGGATTTGCGCGGCCACGGCGATAGCGAGTGGACGAAGGGCGGCTATCAAGAGGTCAATTATATCTACGACATTGCGCAATTGGTTCATCAAAAGGCGATGAAGCCCGTCAGAATTATTGCGCATTCGCTCGGCGCGTCGATCGGCTTGCTTTATTCCGGGCTTTATCCGGACACAGTGAGCCGGATGATCGCGATCGAAGGGCTTGGCCCGGCGCCGAACCTCGTTTCGGATCTGTTGGCGTCGCTGGTCGAGGAGAGGCTTCGTACTTGGTTCGATATGCGGCGCGCGAATGCGGGCCGTATGCCGCGCAGATATCCGACGCTTGAGGCCGCCATCGCGCGTATGCAGGAAGAGAATCCGCATCTCAGCGATGCGCAAGCACGACATCTTACTGTGCATGGCGTCTATCAGAACGAAGACGGCTCCTATTCTTGGAAGTTCGACAACGCGGTCCGGTTTGGAGGCTATGGCCTCGGCGTGCTTTCGCATGAAGAACAATACCGCCTATGGAGCCGCAACACGTGCCCTGTCCTCCTTGTGCGCGGCACGGAATCTTGGGCGTCCGATCCCGTACTCGACGGGCGCGCGAAGCATTTTCAAAACGCGCGCCTCGTTAATATCGAAGGCGCAGGACATTGGTCACATCACGACAGGTTTGACGAATTCCTGTCGCATGTGAACGCGTTTTTGGACGAATAAGACGTGTGCGGCGTTAGCCGCGCACAACGACTTTCTTGCTTTCTAGCCCGGCGATCTCCTCTTCAGACATGCCGAGTTCCGACAAGATCTGGGCAGTTTGTTCGCCAATCAGCACGGCGCGTTCGGCGCGGGTCTGCGATCGCGAGAAGTTTACCAGCGCTTTAAGGCGCGAATGCTCGCCAAATATCGGGTGTTCAACACGCGTCGACATACCGAGCCTATCGGCAAGTCCGCCTTCCGCCATGATGGTATCATGCGATGGGCCCGGATCGACTTCGGCGCAGCCAATATCGGCCTCCACTAATATTTGCTCCCAATCGGCAGCGGTGCGTTCCTTGAACGCCGCCTCTAACCGCGACGCGAGTTCTGCTGCGTTCTTCGCGCGGCCTTCGGCGCTCGCAAATCGCGCATCGTCGAGCCCTGCGGATTTAGGGAGCGCGGCCTTTAGCGCGCTCCATTCATCGTCTTGCGGAGCCGCTAAGAAAATCCAGCCGCTCGCGGTGTTATAAAGGCGATATAACGGGCCGACGCCAAGAAGATCGGGATCGGCTTTCGCGATCTGCGGGCGGCCCTCGTATTCGAACATGTCTTCCGACAAGACTTGGCCAAGCGTCGTCAGCATCGTCGTCACGACGCCCTGCGCGCCGGCGCCGCGTTCACGCGCCACCAAGCCGAGCATTTGTCCGCACGCGACGCCGAGCGATGCAAAGCCATCGGCATGGCCAACTGTAAGCGACGAGGCGCCGAGGCGAATGGCGCCCTCTTTGACTTCGTCCAACGTCATTTCCGGGCCTTCGACGAGCGCGGCTCCGATATTGCGCCGCGCCAGCCCGGAACCCGCGCCAATCGTCGGCGCATAGGCCGGACGATGTCCGTATGGACCGCCGGTGCCGAAACCAGGCGCCTCATGATAGACGACGTTCGGATTGAGCTGGCGTACGGACGCCTCATCCAACCCCAAGCGCTTCGCAACGCCCGCGCGGAAGCTTTGAAGAATTAGATCGGCGCCAGCGACCAACTTCTTGACGATCGCCAAGCCTTCCGGCGTGTTGATATCAATGCCGAGGCTTTCCTTGCCCTGCGTGACCTTCACGCCGCCGATCTCGGGAAATGGCACTTGGTGGCGAATTGGATCACCGTCCAATTGCTCGATCTTGATAACGCGTGCGCCGAAATCCGTGAGCATCGTCACGCCGAACGGCGCCGCGTAAAACGTGCCAAGCTCTACGATTGTAACGCCATCGAGCGGGCGGGCATTCGACGCAGCGGCTGGCACTGCGTTTGCCGCCACGTTTTTGCGGGCACGCAACTCAGGGCCATGCTCGTTCAGTGCCGGAACGGGGCGCGTGGCCAAGCCCTTTGTTTTCGAAAGCCGGACAAACGGCTTTGCGCGACGAATTTTTCCGTAGCCCGCCACCTCATCGTCAACGACTTGATCGTCGAACATCAATTGCGGGTGATGCAGCAATTCCGTGCCGCCACGAAATACTTCGGCAAACACATCGGGATGCTCATCAAAAGTTTGTTGCCACTCGGCAACCGTTTTTGAGCGTACGGCGCCTAATAGGCTATCCCAAAAGGCTTCGCGACGGTCGAGATCTTCATCCTGCCACGCATCTTCCCAATCACCATTGTTAAGGCCGGCAGCGACGAGGAACGCGCGAAACAGTTTCGGCGTCGCCTGCGAGAATTGCAGCCAGCGGCCGTCTTTTGTCAGACCTTGAAGCAGGCCGTAAGAAATCCAGCTGTTCGGAATACGCCGCTGCGTATTGACGACCGGAGCCGTTTGAAACGCATCTGGGAACATCTTTGCCCAGTGCGAGATCATCCAATTCCATGTGTCATGCGCGGCGATGGCTTGCACCATGTTCGTCTCAGCGCGCTGGCCCATTCCGCTCTTTTCGCGCTCATAAATTGCCGTGAGCGCGCCGGTTATTGCGACCTGCGCGGCGCTGACCGCGCAATATGGAGTCGTAATGAAGGCGGGGCCGCCGCGGCTGGTCAGCGCTGAAAATTGCGCATAGGCGCCAATCTTCGCCATGACCACGCCTTCGTAACCCTTGCGCTTGGCGTAGGGCGAATTGCGTCCAAAGGCGGTAATCGCGACTGTGATAAGGCGTGGATTCGTGGCGGCCAGCTGCTCATGGCCGAGACCGTATTTCTCAAGAACGCCAGGCCGGAAGGTGTCGATAAGCACATCTGCATCAAGCGCGAGTTGCTTCACAGCTGGATCGTCAAGTTTAGCTTCCAAGCTCTTCGCGCCGCGCGACCAAATCGGCCATGCGGGCTGTTGGCGCAAT
>JBEVOS010000021.1:0-3193 GCA_040507435.1 Caulobacterales bacterium
TTGTTGCTGATTGCCGCCCTACCTGCGCAGTTCGCGCGCGTTGCGGATGCCTGTTAGATATTGTCGGCCATGATGTCCGCCATCAGGGCGATAACGGCGTCTTTATTCGTTCCGCCACGGCGGCCCATCGCGACTCGAAGGAAGGCGGGATCGCCGTTTTCCGGTTTGACGACATCGAATCGGTGGCCGCGGAAACCAAAACTGCCTCCGCGATCGAAGGCCAACTCACGCCGTTTGGCCTCGGCCGCGATCGTCTCCCCGAGCGCGTCGATGCCATTCTCGCCATCACGCAGCCGAAACACACAATAGGGCACCGCAGCGCCGTAAAAACTCGGGTGATCAATTTGTTCAAACCGTCGATTGTGCTCGGATGCAACGCGCGCCAGTTCGGCATTATTGGCGAAGATCGCTTCGCCATAACGCGCCGCATATTGCCCATCAACGAAGAAAGGGGCTTCCAACGCCAGCGCGTCGGAAAACCGGAGACCCGCGCCTATCAAGGTGCGTGTTTTGCGAAGCGCTTCGGCATGATGCGCGCCCCAGTCTCGATACAAAGTCACGACGCCAACATTGGCGAGTTCAAGTCCTGCCTGCATCAGTTTCAAACCGGACACTAGCTTGATCAGTTGGCCTTGGCCCTGCGCCTCGCGCAGCGGGCCAAGTCGGTCCAAATGGCCCGTTAGCGTGGTATCGGCGATGATCGTCGGCGCGCCCTGGGCTTTCGCAAGGCGGCTTGCGAACAATGGCATGTCGTACACCATAAATTGTCCGTCACAGGCGACGGGTTCGACGATCATGATCTCCGCGGCGCAGGACTCATCGACCAGTGCGCTCCTGAGTGAGGCGTGATTGGCGATAAGATCGCGCGTTTCAAAATACGATCCGAGCAGAGCGATGTCGCGCAGGCGCTCCGCTTGCAGGGTCAAGAGAAGTGTGGTGAGCGCCGCTTGAGCGCTAGAGAATAGCACAACGTGGGCGGACTGTCCGTTTGCGGCCCGCTCATTTTCGGCCAGACGCCGCTCCAGCTCTATGGGATGAAAGTCGCGCTCGTAGCCATAGCTGTCATGGCGTTGTGCAATGCGTTCGGTCTCAGGCTCGGTGGGGCTGCGCAGTATCGTGCTCGTTTCAACCGCCACAGCACGAAGCCAGATGGCGCGCAACGCGCGCGCGAACGTCTCCAATGCGTCGTCCGGTAGAGTTGTCCCGGCGCGCGCCACCGCCCGGTCGAGGCGGTCGACCTCAGGCGCAATGGCTGGCGCAAGTTCGGGCCTGACGCCAGTCAGGCCGTGTGCGAGCGCGAGAAGGTCTTCGCGCTCGTCGGTAAGATCCGCATTGATCATGAGCCTTGCGCAGCGCTGAACGCCGTCCTCATCGTATCTAGTGTCTGGCATTGAATATTTATTTTGGAGCGGCTGGCGAAGTCTGAAAGGTCCCCAAGGCATTTGCGCTGAAAATGGCCTTACGTAATGCCATTCTGGTTTCGCGGATGGGTGGTCCACTAAAGAATTTAAATGTTCCTTGGCGTCCCAAAGGCCCTTCTTCTCCATCATGATCGATATAAGCGGCCCCATCTTTTTCATGTGAATAAGAATGGTGCGCGGTTTGCCCTCTAAGCGTGTATGCTGGTCCCATAGTGAAGACGCCGAAAGGCTTCATTGTGTAACGCCAGTAAGTGGGGCCGAAGGGCTAACGGGAAGACTCTCTCCCGCTGATAGGTCCGATTTCTGGAATGCCGAACACGTATGCCGCCTTTGGCTATGGAGGCAACATTACTTTTAGCGCCATGGTTGCGGATATCATTTCAGAGATGCTCCGCGGTCACACAAACGACGGCTATACGCTATTCGCCGTCGATCGTTTTAGCTGAGCGCGTGGCGGCTGATGCTCTCAAATGGGGGACGGGGTAAGGTAAGAGCATCAGCCATGCACGGCGGGGGTGCGCGTTTCAACGCAACAAATTGGAAGTTGATCCAAGGCGCGTTCCGATTGCCCGATGATTTCCCCAAGGCAATCAAACATTCCAATGCCGCCTCAACCGCCATCTGAATTTCGATCTTTCACAACACGCACGCCTTCGTCAGGACGCTGTTGGCCTATGCAGCTTAGGTCATACGAACGTTACCGGAATCCCCCGGATTTGGCTGTTTTCCGAGTATCGCTCCAGCGATCATAGATAGCGTTGTGGCTAATTTTCCAGGCGCATCCCAATAACGTGCCCCGTGCGGCACAACTTCAATTATGCGGATTGCAGGATTATCTGGAGTTTTCCAAAACGCCTCCGCCCACGGCGTCCAGAGGTCTTTTATTTTATGCCGGTCATTCTTTACGACCCCTTCGCCATCGATAGCCGCAAAATTGTTTCCCGAAGGATCGGAGAAACTAAGAAGGACACGCCCGTCTGAATTCACTTCACCTATGACGTGTTCGGAGTCAGTCATAAAGAATATTCGGTGTGCGTCACGATCGGGGTAGGCGTGCAGAGGGCGGCCCTCCAACTCATTCTCTCTTCTTGTCACCACCATCGCCACCCGGACTTTGTCCACGATTTTCCAAACAGTTTCGATATCATCATTGTTGGACATATTAAGCCTCTGGCGCGGACCTGCGCACCTTGAATACGCATGAGCTGGGCTTATGGGTCCTAAGGGTCGCTGTATCCGTCGGCTCTCACTTCAAACTGCGCTCGTCTCGGATCTGATCGAAAGAAGAAACCACCGCCGCGTGTTGATTGTGCCGGCAAGAAGTCAATCATAGCCTCGTGGCTTTCGCCTCCAGTAGCGCCCGTTAGCACGGCCAAAATCCTCACTTGAGCGGCGGCGGTGTCGCCGTTATTGCGCGCTTCGAAAGTGGCGATGAAACCACTTTCCGTTTGCTCAATTTCGGTAATTCGCGCCTCAATGATGGGCCCGCTATCTTGACCCTTGGCGCCATGCCAAACGAGCACGCCGAGGATTGCAACGAAGAATAGGGCCCCGAGCGACCCTACAAGCCACTCCAGCATGGGCGTTGGGGCAGCCTTCTTGCTAGTCAACGACGTTCTCTCCAACCACAAAATGAGCCAGCCCAGCGCCAACCGCGGCGGGAAAGCTCAGTACGACAACAAACTTCAAAGCGTCTATGGTTGAAACCTCATCAAATCTGCCAAACGTCCAAAGCAGCGCCGCACTGGAAATTGTACAAAGCCCGTACCCAG
>JBEVOS010000138.1:0-8949 GCA_040507435.1 Caulobacterales bacterium
GCGGATTGCGCGTGTAAAGTCCTGGCGTTGACTTGCGGGTTTCGTAAGCGATGCGATGCGCATACGTCGGAAATGATTGACCGAAGCCAGCATGGAACAGGATCAAATCCGTGATGCGGATCGGCCCTTTCACAAGCGTCGGCATCTCATCGCCGACTTGCACATCTTCCCAGTAGCGCACTTCAGCCCCACGACGCGTGCTAAGTTCGGCGGCGTAGCACGCATCGATCTCGGCGAGTTGCTCATCCGTGTATGGCTCGGGCTTGGGTTGCGGTTCTTTCACTTCCGAAACCGGGCGGCGTTCGCCGCGAATCCACATTCCGCGCAGCAAATGTGTGATCTCGCGATTCTGGTTGAAGCCGACGGTGGAGCGGGTGGAATGCACCGCCCGGCCGCCCCATGTGCTCGTCTTCTCCGCAAGGCCGACAAACGCGCGCTTGGTATAGATGCGGTCGCCTTCCATGATCGGGCGGTACCATTCGTAGGTGACGTCCGCTTGCAACTCGCCGACGCCGCGAAGCGGATCGCCTTTGAGCTGCGCTTCGATTTCAGGTTTCAGTGTGCCCGGCGGATCGAGATCGCCGTTGAATGCCCAGATGATCGTCGGCGCCGCGACCAGTTTGCCCCAGCGCGTGCCCTTCGCGTAGTCAGGATCGCAATAAAGCGGATTATCGTCGCCGTAACCGTTCGTGAAATGGCGGCTCGTATCCTCGCCGAGCACATGAATGAAACCCGTGCTTTGCGGCTTCCAATTTTTCTTCACCTCGGGATCGAGCGGCAGATAATTGTTCGGATCGAGATCAAGCCCGATCCGCGACTTCAATTTCGCAACGCGCTCATCCGTGATTTTTCCATAATTCGGGTCCGCCATCGCCGCACTTTCCTCCTGGCCTCGTGTAATTGCGGCCACTGTAGAAACCGGACCAAGACAGCGTCCAATAATGCTTGCGCATGGCCCTATAAGTTTTCATTATACCCTAGAGAGCGGCGCAGATCGCTGGTGAAGGGAAGAACGTCATGCCGATAGAGGCCGTCCTCGTCAGATCATTTCTCGCAGTTGCGGAAGAAAAATCCTTTTCGGGCGCCGCGCGCCGGCTTGGCTTGCAGCAACCGCATGTCTCCCAGCGTGTCCGCAAGCTGGAAGGACAACTCGGATTTGCAGTTCTCGCGCGTACGCCGCATGGCGCTGAGCTGACGCGCGGCGGCGAGGAATTTCTTCCTTTCGCGCGCAACATTGTTTCCAGCGTCGAAGATGCGCAAAAATTCGCCCAAGCTTTTCGCGGCGATGATCGCGTTCATCTGCGGCTGGGCACCCTTGACCATGCAGGTCCCTCCGTCCGGGACGACATCGTCAAAGCCTATATCGACGCCAATCCGGAATGTGATTTCGATATCTCTGTCGCGCAGTCGCCGGACCTCTACGAAAAACTCAGAAGCGGCCGCCTGGACGTCATCTTGCTGCTTGCAAATCCGCAACGCGTGCCCTCAGGCCTGCGCATGAAGCCCCTCCTTAACATGATCGGCGATTTGCTTATCCCGGAAGAAAGCCTGCTTGCGCGTTATCCGGTAATCCCGCTCGAGGCTTTGCGCGGCGAGTCAATTTTGCTTTCTCCAGGCACGACCTGCCCTGATGTGGTCGATGATCTCGACAAACAGCTCCGCAGTCTCGGAATTGTGACGCGGCATTCGCCGGAAGCAAACCGCCGGACCTTGGTACATCTTGCGCGCGTGAAAAATATGCCGCTGTTCGGCTGGCGCGGGTCACATGAGGACATCATCAGAGCGCCCAAAGGCTTCCTCGCGCGCAGAGTCGCGGGTGATCCATTCAGAGTAAGTTTCTCCGCCGCGCATATCGAGGGCCGCGAGATCCGCACCGTGAAAGCATTCTTGAAATTGGCGGGTTCGGTCGCAGCCACGGCGCAACTCCGCAGCTACGCCGCCGCCTAAGATCGCCGCTACGCAGCCGGCGGCGTCTTCATCTGCTTCACCAGCGCGCGCATCCGATCCGGATCGGAAATCTCCATGCCGAGCGTTGAGCGGTCAACGCGGCCAAAGAAAATCTTCTTCCGTTTTTCGACAACCTCTTCCGGCGTTCCGGTAACAACGAAGGCGTCGACAACGTCTTGCGGAATTGAATCCGCCATTTCTTGCCACTTGCCTTCCTTGGACATCCGATTCAGCCGCGGCTGAAGATCGTGCCATCCATGCACCTCGAACACGCCTTTATACGCAGGCGTGGAGCCATAGAATGAAATCTGATCTCGCGCGCGCTTATAGCCTTGCGCCAATTCCTCGTCAGTATCGCCGGCAACCGTCATAAGCGAAGCAACGATCTCGAACTTCGAGCGATCGCGTCCCTTTTCCATGATCGTGTTCTCGATCATCGGGATCGTAACATCGATCATATATTTCTGCGTCGTGAACCCGTGGCACAACATGCCGTCAGCCACCTCCGCGGCGACTTTCGTCATGATCGGGCCCACAGCGGCAATTGCAATTTTCGGACGGCCATATTCAGTATTCGTCGGAATGAAATACGGCGTCATGATCGCATGGGTGTAGAACTTCCCACGAAAATCGAGCTTCTCGCCAAGATACCAGCTATCCCAGATCGCATGCAGCGCATTGATCATCTCACGCATGCGCGGCGCAGGTTCAGACCATGGCATCGAATAGCGCTTGGTGATGTGCGCCGCGATCTGAGTGCCAAGACCGAGTGTCAATCTGCCTTTTGAATAGGCGTTGAGATCGTGTCCCACATTTGCGAGCAGCATCGGATTGCGCGCAAACGCGACCGCAATGCTCGTTCCAAGCTCAAGCCGGGTTGTGTGCTCCGCAGCGAGCGTCAGCGGCAAAAAAGGATCATGCTGCGTTTCCGCGCTGCTTGCGGCGTCAAAGCCCGCTTCTTCAAGCGCCTTCGCCGCAGCCCCCGTCTTGTTCAGATCGGCGGGCAAATGGCCGGAAACCTTCATGCGTCTCTCCCAAATATTTTGTTATCTGCGTTGAGCGCAAATCCAGACGGCGCGAACGCCCAGGCATCCGTGCCGCACCAGCCTACGCCGCCATGCGAGACAGGCGTTTTCCGATAATTTCTTCCGCCTGCGCCATGATAGCCTTTACCGCTTCGGCGCATGTTGGAATATCGTTGATGAGCGCTTGGCTCTGGCCGACCGTCCAGATTCCGCCATCCATATCGCCCGCTTCCAAAACATTGGTGCGCCCGCGCACGCCGGCCACCAACTCGCGAACAGCTTCGAATGGTTTCGTGGGATCCTGCTGGATGCGCACAACCTCTTCGGAAATCGCGTTGCGTGCGACGCGCGTCGTGTTTCGGAGCGTACGATTTTGCAAAACGGTGTCGCGTTCAGTGTTTTCGACAATTTTCTTTTTACGTTCTCGTGGATTTGCGCTTCCTTCGTCGCCATGAAACGTGTGCCCATGTTGACGCCTTCTGCGCCGAGCGAGAGCGCCGCCACAAGTCCGCGTCCATCCGCCATGCCGCCCGAAGCGATGACCGGAATGTCGAGCTTATCGACCGTAGCCGGGAGAAGAACGACGAGGCCGATATCATCCTCGCCCGGATGGCCGGCGCACTCAAATCCATCGATGGAAATGACATCGACGCCGAGTTTCGCCGCCGTCACGCTATGGCGAACCGATGTGCACCTGTGAATCACCTTGATGCCGTTGGCTTTAAAATCCGGCATATGATCGGTCGGGTTACGTCCTGCCGTTTCAACGATTTTGATGCCAGTCTCGATGATTGCCCGGCGATACTCATCGTACGGAATCGGGTTGATCGATGGCAGAATGGTCAGATTGACGCCAAACGGCTTGTCCGTGAGATCGCGCGTCCTCTTGATTTCGGCTTCTAGCTCCTCCGCCGATTTGAACATATGCGCGGTGATGAGCCCAAGCGCGCCCGCATTTGATGCAGCGGCGACCAATTGCGCGTAACCAACGCCCGTCATGCCGCCCATAACGATGGGCGTCTCGATCCCGAACATCTCTGTAATCCGCGTCTTGATCATCTTTGCGCTTTCAAATTCTTGTACCATCTGGTACTGTTCATGGAACCAGCCGGTACCGGAGTCAAGTAAGTGGCAAGCGCCGTAGCCAAAAATCGAACACTTGAGCCGGCGCACCGCGACGCCGGCCGCCGGCCACACTGGCTCCCGCCAATGGACGATCCGCGCGCCGAAGCAATCCTCGTCGCAGCTTTCCAGGTGTTTGTGGAGAATGGGTTTGAGCGCGCGACGATGCTGGAGATCGCCACACTCGCCAAAGTCTCTAAGCAAACGCTCTACGCGCTATTTGCCGATAAGGACGGCCTCTTTGAAGCGTTGATGCGCTGGGGCTCGATGCGCCACGCACAGCTTCCCAGCGTCGATTCCGAAATCGATCCGGCAGCGGCGCTTCATGCCATCGCATTCCGCACGGCGCGCGAGGTTTTTCGGTGGCAATCGCTCGCATTGACGCGGATTGCATTTTCCGAAGCGCCGCGGCGCCCTAAGCTCGCCGCGTTCTACCGCACGCAAGCTTCGAATGAAACGAATGCGCCGCTTTTGGAGCAAGCGCATATTCTTGAGAAACACGGAATCATTCGCCCTGGTGCAAGCGAAAGCTTTGCGCGTGATCTAGCGTCGCTGCTGCGCGGCCAGCTCTACTATGACGCGATGCTGGGCGTGACGCCGCCGCCGCCCAAGGCCCAAATTGAAACGCATGCGCGTTCAGCCGTGGAAACAGCGCTTCGCGCCTACGCGGGCAAACCATCGGCGCGCGCCAAGCTGCGCTGAACCTCAGGCTTTCTTTTTCTTCTTTTTTTCTTCGGCCTGCTCAACGCGATCGCGGAGCATTTGCGATGCACGGAACGTCACGACTCGGCGAGGCGTAATAGGCACTTCTTCGCCCGTCTTCGGATTGCGCCCCACGCGCTGACGCTTCGAACGCACAGCGAAATTGCCAAAGCGCGATAGCTTGACCATATCGCCTTTCACGAGCGACGCCTCGATGTGATCGAGGATAGATCCGAGCACACGATTGGCTTCGTTGCGTTGCAAGCCGACGCGCCGTGCGAGCGCTTCCACCAAATCGGCGCGAGTGACCGTCTTCTGCGGCATCAGATATCCCAGCCGAAAACCGAGATTTATCTTTCGCTTAGCCCGGCCCTGACGTCAAATGCGGCGACGCCTTTAGCGGTCACATTCTTACGAGCGCCGCGCCCCAGGTCAGCCCGCCGCCCATTGCTTCCATAAGCACCAGATCGCCAGCCTTCACCCGGCCATCGGAAACAGCCGTATCAAGCGCCAGCGGCACGGAGGCGGCTGAGGTGTTGCCGTGCCAAGCGACGGTCGAGACAACCTTCTCCGCCGGCACGTTGAGCCGTTTGGCGACGCCATTGAGGATGCGCTGATTGGCTTGGTGCGGGATAATCCAGTCCACCTGCTCAAGCGGCACGTCCGCTTGGCGGCACGCTTCGATCATCGCGCTCGAGATATGCTCGACCGCCCGCTTGAAAACTTCCTTGCCCAGCATCCGGAGATAGCCCGTCGTTTTCGTCTGCGACGGTCCGCCATCGACATAGAGAATGTCGTGATCGCGGCCGTCTGTGCGCAGGAAGGTTGAGAGGACCCCGCGATTTCCCGCCTCCGCTTCACTTTGCGCTTCGAGCACCACCGCGCCCGCGCCATCGCCGAACAGCACGCAAGTGCCGCGATCGTTCCAATCCAGAATGCGGGAAAACGTCTCCGCACCAATTACCAGCGCACGCTTGCTCTGCCCGAGACGCAAAAAATTGTCCGCTGTCGTCAGCCCGTAGATGAAGCCCGAACACACCGCCTGCAAATCGAACGCCGCGCCGCGCGTGACGCCAAGCGCCGCCTGCACACGTGACGCCGTCGCGGGAAAGGTAAGATCAGGCGTCGCGGTTGCGAGCACGATCAGATCGATATCGTCCGCCGTGCGCCCCGCCCGCGTCAGCGCGCGTTTCGCGGCTTCGATTGCGAGATCGGACGTCTTTTCATTGTCGGCTGCGATACGGCGCTCACGGATGCCGGTGCGCTCAACGATCCACTCATCATTTGTGTCGACCATTTTCGAAAGGTCAGCATTCGTCAAAACTCGCGCCGGCAAATGCGAGCCTACGCCCGTGATGACGGATCGAATTCCCGTTGAGATATTGCCTGTTGAAAGAGTGCCGGTCACGATGCGTCCTTTGCAGCAGGCGCGGCGGCCATCGCCTTTTCCGCGTCCGCGAGCCGCGCCAGATTGCGCGCGATTTCTTCTTGATAATGCGAATTCGCCATCAGCGCCGCCACTTCAAGCGCCGCCGCGTAGCTCGGCCCGTCCGCGCTGCCGTGACTTTTCACCACCAAGCCATTCAGCCCCAAAAACATAGCGCCGTTCGAATTGCCGGGATCGACCTTCTTCTTAAGCCGCTGCAGCGCGCCATAAGCGAACAACGCGCCGATCTTCGCGAGCACGCCGTCCATCATCGCGTCTTTCACATAGCCGCTAATGGTGCGCGCCATGCCCTCCGCCGTCTTCAGTGCGATATTGCCCGTAAAACCATCCGTCACCACAACGTCGGCGGTGCCTTTCGGAATATCGTCGCCTTCGACAAAACCATGAAACGCAATATCGAGCCCGCCCTCGCGCAACAACTTCGCCGCCGCGCGAATTTCCTCGTGCCCCTTCTGGTCTTCCGAGCCGACGTTCAAAAGCCCGACGCTCGGCCGTTCCTTGCCCGTCAGCGCGCGCTGAAACGCTTCACCCATGATCGCGAATTCGACGAGTTGCTCAGCATCGGCTTGCACATTCGCGCCGACATCGAGCACCGCCGCCATGCCTTTGAGCGTTGGCCAGCGCGCGACGAGCGCCGGGCGATGCACGCCCTCCATCATGCGCAGCCGGAACATGGAGATCGCCATCAGCGCGCCAGTGCTGCCGGCGGATACGACAGCCGCAGCTTCTTTCGTCTCGACCGATTGAATCGCATTCCAAAGACTTGAGCCTTTGCCTTGGCGCAGCGCCTGGCTCGGCTTCACATCCATGCTGATAACGCTCTCAGCGGGACGAATTTCGCACGCGGCTTTCGCATGCGGATGCGCATCGAGCAGCGGCTGCAATTGCGCCGGATCGCCGTGCAGAAGGTAGCGAACACCGCTGCGCCGGCGCGCCTGAATATCGATTCCTTCGATCACGATCCTGGGAGCGTGATCGCCCCCCATGCCGTCGATCGATAAAGTCAGCCTATCGGCCATCAAAAACACTGCCCCGCACAACCATCGGCGGGGCCCTTCCGCGTCGGCGCGCGGACCATAATCCCTGCCTTCATGCCCGCCAAGACGGCCTCGTCATGCCGCCGGCTGCGGCCAAGCTTCCGCATCGGCAAGCGCCCCCGCCGGACACGCCGCGAGCGCGGAATGCACATTGAGCGCGTGGCGCGCAAGCTGCGGCGCAAATGCGCCCGCAGGCGTATTGCGCGCAATCGCATCCGCGAGCGCATTTTCATCCCCAGCTTTCACCGCCGCGGAATAGGCGTTGACCCGGCCGTAGAACCGTCCAGCGAGCGCGCGCATGCGCTTCGGCACGCTCAAATCCCCAACGCCCGCCTCCCGCAGCCCGGCGTCGATATGGCGAAACAGCGTGTCCGCGAAGCGCTGCGCCTTACGGCGCGCATTCTGCTCCGCCTCAAGCCGGATCAGCGCCAAACTCGCGATCAGCGTCAGCATTTCGAGCCGCCCATCCATTGTGTCGGGCATTGCGCCATCCGCGAACAGCGCCGGCTGACGCGCCGCCTGCGACACCGCCGCGACCACCGCATCCGCCTCGCTCTGGCCTTGCGGCAGCCATGCATCCAGCCAGCTCAATTCCCGTTCCTGTCTTCAGCCCTTGCTCACGGCGGCGAGCGGCTTTACCCACGTCCCGCTGATTTTGAGAAGTGCGCGAGGGTCGCATGGGTCGTTTTGCCGTTTCTGCATCTGCTGCGCTGCTGCTTATGGCTGCGGGCGCCGCCTGCAGCCCGACGCGAGAATATCATGGCTTCACCGCCGAGGACGAAGCTGCGCCCCAAGTGCAGATCGGCGTCGATACGAAGCAGACGGTGATGCAGCGCCTTGGCTCGCCGTCGACGCAATCTGCGCTCGAAACCTCGACGGCCTGGTATTACGTGACCAGCGTTCAGGAGCGCTTCGCGTTCTACACGCCCAAAACGGTTGAGCGCACCATCCTCGCGATCCGCTTCGATGCGAACGACACGGTGCAGTCGGTGGATCGCTACGGCATCGATCGCGGCCAGATCGTTGCGTACAACAACAACGAAACGCCGACGCGCGGCCGCGAGCTGGGCATTCTCGAACAAATCTTCGGCAATGTCGGCCAGTCCTCGCCGCTGCCGTCGACGGACGAGGACGATCGCCGTCCCGGGCGCAACTAAGACGAAGCGCTTCGCGCGGGAATCTGCATCGCGTTCACGAAAGACATGACCACCTCGCCCGCTTGATTGGTGAGCGTCATTTTCATCGTGACGACGCCGCGATCTGGTTTGCTCTTCGAGCGGACGACGCTGATAATCTCGCGGCGCACATCGAGCCTATCGCCAGGACGCACGGGGCGCGGCCAGCGTAACTCATCGATTCCCAGGCCAAGCAGCGGCGTGCTGCCGAACGGCGCGGTCTCGACGAAATCACGCATCGCCAACGCTGCGACATGCCAACCGCTCGCGATAATGCCGCCAAACCGCCCCGCCTTTGCAGCTTCGGCATCCACATGCATGGGCTGGGGATCATATTCGCGCGCGAAGCGGAGAATGCTCGCCTCGTCCATCACGATCGGCCCGCTCGTCCACGTCTGACCGGGCGCGAGATCTTCCAAAAACAAAGCGTGTGCGCTCATCGCTAGCTCTTAAAACCTGAGCTGTTTATCGCTCTCTGCGAAGTTGTGGAAAGG